>JALEVQ010000117.1 GCA_022788205.1 Robinsoniella sp.
ACCTGCAAACTCATGTCCAATGATGATCGGGTTGGTGTCAATATTCTGCGGTGCTCTTTTATGTTTCTTTCCCTGCTCGGCAAGTTTGTAGGTGGACATGCAGATACTGTCACTCATGACTTTTACAAGGATCTCATCTTCTTTCATCTCTGGCAGTTCAAATTCCTCTAATCTCAAATCTCTCGTTCCATACATTCTGACTGCTTTTGTCTTCATATTTTTTATTCTCCTATTCTCTCAATGATTACTTGCTCTTTTAAGGTATCCACCAATTCTCTTGTCGGTGGTTTTGTCCCGATCGTCGTCACAGCACCTGCGGAAGCCGCCATGCACAGGCGAACGGTCTCGTCATCGTCTGACTGATGATCCCATGAGTAGGCAAGCGCTGCCACCATCGCATCCCCCGCACCTACTGTGGAATGTGCTTTCACAGACAGTGCCGGACTTTTTACCTCATATCCTTTTCGCACCATCATCGCTCCACTCTTTCCCATGGAGACAGCCACGGTCTCCGGACCGTATTCCATCAGTTTTCTCGCCAGCTCTAACAGTTCTTTGTCGGAAGCTCTATAGTCAATCCCCGCATATTCCTCCAACTCTGTGCGGTTTGGCTTGATGATATCAGGTCCCGCTGCAAGCGCATTTCGGAACAACTCTCCGTCTGCATCGAGCAGCACTTTTGCCCCCTTCTCGTGGACGCGCCGAATGATCTGTGCGTAAATCTGTTTGTCTGTGCCACTCGGGATGCTGCCTGCAAGGATAAATAGAGTATCGTTCCCGGCATAGCCCTCAAGCTTTTTCATCAGCTCTCCCATCTGTGCTTCTCCGATCACCGGTCCCGGCTCATTGAGCTCTGTGACGGCACCGTTTTCTTCAAAAACCTTTGTGTTTGTTCTGGTCTCGCCTTCCACCCAGATAAAATCATTGCGGATCTTTCTTTCATCCAACACACTCTGTATCGTCTTTCCTGCATTTCCTCCGAGGAAGCCGGTTGCGATGCTCTCGCCGCCTAATTCCCGGATCGTCTTCGAGACATTGATCCCTTTTCCGCCGGCATCATACTCTACCTTTTTGATCCGGTTCAGTCCTCCTGGCAACAGACGGTCAATTTCTACCGTCTTATCAATCGCAGGATTCATCGTAACTGTCACAATCATTTGTCTTACTCCTTTCCGGCTAAAATCTCATACACGGTATCTGCATCTCCCGATGCGATTCTTTTTGCTGCACTCTCATCGAGCATCTTGTCTGCGATCACAGAGAGAATCTCGAGATGTTCCTCGCCGACACCTGCAATTCCAATCACTACATTCACGGTATTTCCGCCCCAGTCTGTGCCCTTTGGGAATGTCATGACAGCAATCCCGGAAGCTTTAATCTCTTTTTTTGCTGCCTCAACACCGTGCGGAAGTGCCAGTCCGTTTCCCATAAACGTGGAAAAAGATTTTTCTCTCTCCAGCATTGCTTCCACATACGGCTGGTCTACATATCCGGAATCCACCAACATCTGCCCTACTTTTCGGATGACTTGCTCTTGTGTGTCCGGCTCACAGTTTACGCGGACATTCTCACGGTACAATAACGCTTTCTTTTCTTCCGTTTTCTGTTCTTTCTTTTTGCTCTTAAATAACATTGTAAAATCCTCCTTTAAATCCTCTCTCATTCTCTCTGTATTTCTTTCTGACTCTATTATAGTGTCACTTCCCTGTACTTTTCAATTCAAAGAACCTTGGATTTGGCATCATCCAATAGTGCCATTTCTGCTGAAACCAATATAAAATAAATGAAATCAATGACATAAATATGATTATGGTATATAATAATGCTAACGTCAAAAAATCTAAATCTTTTATCCAACGGAGATATAAACAATGAAAAAAATCATAACTTTAAAAGGACAATTAGAAGAAATGTATTCTGTGGAAAATGCGTATGCATTGGCAACGCAACTATGTGCAGCTGGCATCTATGAATTGTCAGACGAACATAAAAAACTGATTACATATTTGTCACAGGTGTGTGAAGATTTTTCACTCGCGGATGAGTATCTATCTTCTATTCTCATAAAAGATTCCTATGAGAGCATCACGAAAAGATTTGATACCTATACCGGATACACCGGAGACGAAATATGCTCTGTCAATTCTCTGAGCATTCCGGAGGAATCGATCGAAGAATGTATCCAATATTTTTCGGAGGAAGGTTTTGAGCCTGAACAGACAAACCGCGTGATCGCCACGCTCATCCGGATGGGACATGCTGCCCAGAGTCTCGACGAGATCAAAGTAACCACAGAGAAATTCTCGATCTTTGCGATCTCCAGAGAAGAGCGAAATTATTTTATCAGCGAAAATGCGGATTGTGTATATGATGACTACTCCACAGAGATCGACTCTAAATTTTCATACCTTATCCAGCGATATGGAAATCACGAAGGGTTTCTCGTACTGATCCAGCATCCTTATATCATGAGACTGGACATTGAATCTTTTGAAGACAAGATACTGCAAGGCAAGTTAGACAATGATTCTCTTGATTTTTTTGAGAATCTGGAAGAAAAAATAGATCAGACTGCTTTTCTGGAACGTATATTTGAAAGAATGTCGACCCGTGACCACGAATTCATCCGATACCGATTTGGATTAGATGATGGTCGCGTAAAAACGCTTGCCGAGACCGCCGAACATTTTGGTCTGAGCAGAGAACGCGCCTCTGCTATCCAGGCCAAATTTTTCAGATATTGTAAATCTCCTTTGACACGAAGCAAAAAACTAAAAGACTTTTTAGAGGGGTAATTCTAGACATACCTCCCCAAAAAGTCCCTAAAAGCTACTTGAGTGAAGTCGGAGAATCCTTGCCGATAAATCTGTTAAAATAGATTTTCAGGGATCTCGAGAGTGCATCTCGGATCTCTTCTTTCTGTCCTCTGGACACAATATCGGTAAATTCTTCTTTTTCCACCAGCATGCTGCTGATATATCCCATGATATCCCGGTTGATTTCCAGCTTATCATCATTTGGAATCAGCATGATGAATACGATTGTAATCTTCTTAAAATAAGGATCGAGAAATGCACCCAGGTCTTTTGTCATGCAGACTGCAAAGCTTGGTCTCGTGACTCCCTGGGTGCGCGTGTGAAGAAGAGCAAATCCAAACTCTGCATAAATCTGAGTAAAAATCCGCTCTCTCTTCATGATATCCTCCCGGATCATCTCTCTGCGGTCTGAGTAAGGCGACATTTTTTCACCGACTGCTATCAAAAGTTCGTCAAAAGTGATGAGATTGTCTACCTTGAAAAACTCCATATGTTTGATCACCAGGTTGATCTGTGCCGCCACCATGTTGATCTGTTCGAGCTGCCGCGTAAACTCATCTGCCTCTTTTTGTTTTTCTGGCATGTGTTCATACTCATAGGTCATGCGGCGAATTTGTTCCATATCTTTTTCATTCAACAGCGGATTGACAAAAATCACTGGGGCATCCAGCTGCTCGATTGGAATACTGGAGACAAAGAAATCGGTTTTTCCAATTACATACGGTGTGATATCGTTCTTTCCGTACGCGGTGATCTGCATCCGATCCTGAAAGACTTTTTCTAGTTTTGAGGACATCAGTCTGGAAATCCCGATGCCGCTCGAACAGATCACTCCTACGCGGACTCTGCGGATGTTCTCGCTTTTTCCTTCCAGGCGCACAATCGCTGCTCCAAAATGGACAGCGAGGAATCCGATCTCCTCCTCCGGTACCTTCTTGTCAATGCTTTCCTCCAATACTTTTGCTACCTTCTCTGACTGTCTGTAAATCTCCGGATAATTTTTTTTGATGTCATCGAGCACTGGATTTTGGATCTGCATACCATATTTCAGACGGATGATCGTCGGCTGCAGATGTGCCAGCAGTCCCTGAATAAACTCGTCATCCTGCCGGATCAGATACGCCCGCTTCGCATCAAATGCCTCAATCATTCTATTCACGAGATGCTGCATTTCTCTGTCTTTATTCTCTGCCGCGCTGCTGCCGTCCCACTCAATCTTTTCATGCTTTGCCCCTTTGATGTGGAGGCAGATATAGGAAATCTCCATCGGAGGGATATCAATCTCAAACTCTTCCTCCAGCTCTCTTACAATCTCCTCCGCCAGCTCGTAATCTTCGTCTTCTCTCAGATTTTTCTGCCACCGCTCATCCGGCTCAAGAACTTCATTTTTCAGAATACGGTTGATGGCAATCGAGATATGTATCACAAGCCCTACATAAGAATTCTCTGTCATCGACAAGATTCTTGCATTGTTCATGGCGACAATGCAATCCATCACTCTCTTCATGACATCATCGTTCAGTACACGTCCAATCTGACTCTTCTTGAGCATCTCATAGCTGACGGCAATGCCGTCAGACTCTTCGTACGCCTCCCACACAATCCGTGTATCTATATTTTCATTGATAAATGCACGGATTGCTTTTCGGTAACTCTCCTCACTTCCCTCAATGGAGACTCCGCTTCCCGGTTTGCGGTTCACAGTGAGGTCATATCGGTTCAGCCAAGTCCCAACCGCCTCCAGATCAGCGCTGATGGTGGCCTCGCTGACACCGAACTGACTGCTGTAATAAAACAGTTTTTTCAGACCTTTTTCTTTTAGAATCTCCAAAATAAGCCGTTTTCTGCGCTCTTCCCGGTTTGTCACATCATAATCGTCGATATTCTTGATATCTTCCAGTAATCTTTTCTTTTCCTCCTGGCTTCCTTCCAGCCAGATGCCGACACCAGTTTTTGAGAGAAACCTGATATCATATTCTCTCAATGAGCGATCCATATACTCCAGCTCTCTTTGGACAGTCCGCTTGCTGACTCCAACCTGCTCTGCCAAATATTTCACTGAAATTGCTGATTCTTCCGAAAGCAGAACCTGAAGAATCTGCTTGATACGTGGTGTAAATTCCATTTTTCCCTCCTGATGCCATTTGGGGCTGTCTCAGTCTCGATATTGCCCGCATTTTCCTAATGTTTCATCCTATGAAAGATTTCTCTTTTTCAAATCTTCTACCAGACCTTCATACTCCGGCGCAGCCAAAAAATTCGTGATCAAAATTAATTCTGCATTCGGATTGCTGTGTGCAGCGCGCTCTCCCAATTCCCTGTGTGTGACCACAATCTGTACATCGGATGGGATCGAGGAGACCGGTGTGTGGATGATCTCAATTCCTTCCAGACCGGCAGCTGCAATCTTTTTCTTCAGGACAGTCGCACCCATCGCACTGGAGCCCATCCCTGCATCGCATGCGAAGGCGATCTTTCTGATCTTTCCTTCTGCCTTTGCGCTCTTTTCATGTTTTATCTCTTCTCGGATTCCTTTTGCCTCACGTTTCATCGCATCTTTCTTCTGCTGTGCTTCCTCAAGAGAGGTGTCTTTTCCCATAAATTTCAGAAGTGGCAGTGCGATCACAAATGCGACTGCTGCCGACACGAGAACTCCGATGCACAGTCCGAGATAAGAATGGCGCTCTGCCATCATCAATATGGCGAGAATACTTCCCGGCGAAGCTGCCGAAGTCAGACCGACATCAAAGAGATGAAACAGGAAGATACCTGAAGCTCCTCCAGCGATTACTGCCAGCAGCAACAACGGATTCATCAGAATATATGGGAAATAGATCTCATGAATTCCACCGAAAAAGTGGATGATCGCTGCACCCGGAGCAGAGCTCTTTGCGTTTCCTTTTCCAGCGATACAGTAGGCAAGCAAAATTCCAAGTCCCGGTCCCGGGTTTGCCTCCAACAGGAAGAAAATAGATTTTCCTGCCTCCTCCACCTGCTGAATTCCCATCGGAGATAAGATGCCGTGGTTGATCGCATTGTTTAAAAACAGTACCTTTGCAGGCTCAATGAAAATACTCGTCAGCGGCAGCAGACCGTGATCCACAAAGAATCCGACGCCCGCGCGCATCACGCTGTTTAAACTTGTGACAAGTGGGGTAATGCCCACCATGGCAAGCAATGCGAGAATGGCACCGATGATGCCGAGTGAAAAGTTATTGACAAGCATCTCAAATCCAGCCTTCACATGACCTTCCATCAACTTGTCAAATTTTTTCAAAATCCATGCGGCGAGCGGTCCCACAATCATTGCCCCGATAAACATCGGGATATCGGAACCTACAATCACCCCCATCGTCGCAATCGCACCGATCACTCCGCCTCGTTTTCCTCCGACCACCTCACCGCCTGTGTAGGCAATCAATAACGGAAGCAGCATTGCTGACATCGGGCTTACTAACTGCGCAAACTTTTCATTTGGCATCCAGCCCGTCTCAATAAATAATGCAGTAATCAATCCCCATGCGATAAACGCGCCGATATTCGGCATCACCATACCGCTCAGGAATCGCCCAAATACTTGAACTTTCTCTTTCATTTTTTCACACCTCTTTTGTTTTGATAAAACCCTTTCTTTTGATAATATTTTTCTCCCCAGAGGTATGATTGGCCAATCACTCCCTTGTTTCTACATCTATTATACTGTCATCTCTCACTTTCTTTCAAGCAATAGAAAAAAAGATTTGGCACTATACATTAATGCCAAATCTTTTCAAACGAACGGTTACTCTTCTTTCGGCAGATCCATGGTTTTGACCGATATACCGTTCAGCTCCACATGGTCGTCCACCGGGATCACCAGGCAGCGCCGTCCGCCGATCACCTGTGTCTCCACCAGATCCGCACGTTCCGGGTTGACTGTGATCACGATGTCCGCTGTCTTGATCTCAAACTTCTTTGTGTTTGTCACATTTGATACCATCAGAAGTGCGTCATTGCCGCCGCATACTTCATACTGCGTATCAAAATCTTCCAGCTTTTCTCTGTCTGCCCCGCTTTGCAGCAGAAGTGCTTTGACCTCATTTTTGTCGAGAGCCAGCGGCTCAGGGTCATCCTTCTTCGCCTCGGCGAGTTCTGTCAGCTTTTCGTGGATGGTCTTGACCACCTCAAAGTCACAGTCATCCCCGAGAGCTGTCTCGACGATGGTGTTGAACGTTTCTTTCTGTGTCGCAGCCGTCAGAGGAAGCGTGCATCCCAAAAGCTCATCCACAAACATGCCGTGAAGTTCCTCCGGCTTTTTCGTATAGTAGAGCAGACTGTGGATGTCAGCGCTGCGATCGGTGAACGCCGGGAACAAAAATCCGATATCCGGCATATCCACAACCCAGTCACGGATCCGGTTCTGGAAACAATTTTCCACCGCATTGTAGGCAAGACCCGGTTTTGTGAGATTGACCGGGCAGATGCAGCACAGGAGATATTCATACACTTCATCCGAAGCGTCAAACATCTCCAGACCATCCGATGCTTTTCCTGGGATATCATACGCCGCATGGATCAGGAGGATCAGATAATTCTCTCCGTAATCATACGATGCAATCACTTTATCGTAGAATTGTTCCAGAAGCTCTTGATCTGTGAGACGACTGTCACGCAGCTTTAACAAAAACTCCTGCGTGCCGCCTTCCTGCTCCGTCTTTAAAGGGAATTCCATGTTGATCAGATTTTTGCCGATCGTCCCTGACAATGCTTTCTTAAAAATCTCAAAGTATTTAAAAATCTCTTCCTCAGGCAACGACAAAAAGGCATCTTTTAATTCCGTCTTTTTCGTTTTATCTCCATCGACATAACAGCCGCACAGTCTCGTGATGGAGCAATTATCCTGAGTAAACTGTTTCTTTATTTCGCTGACTTCTTTTTTGTTCATGCTTCCGTTCCTTTCCAAATCTTGATTTCTGTGGTGAGACAATGTCATTTTTCATGATACCACAATTTTCTCAAAATTTCCATGTCTGGACTTTGCATGCTATCATGTATGCCATCGTCCCAGATGGGACTCTTGGCTGACATAGCCTAATAAACGGAAACATCTCCGAGATCTATGAAAATTTCTATTTTTCTACTTCTTCTTTTACAAAGGCAACACTCTTATTGATTGTATCGAGCATTGGATCTCCAAAGAATCCGTGTCCGCCGCCTTCTACAACATGAAAAGTCACAGAAGGATACTCTTGCGATGCCCTTTCAGAATAACTGATGTCCACGATCTCAAACTCGATATTGCTCTCCTCATACTCATAGTCCCCCTCGATGGAATCCATAAATGCCTGCATCATGGCGCGCCAGTCGTTTGCCGGCGCCTCAGTCTCCTCTGCTTCCGCTTTTGTCGCTTCCTCTGCTGCATAAACCGATCCCATACAGATACATCTCATCGATCTCATACAAAATCAACTCAAGAATCGGCTCAATGCGATATTGTGTACAGTCTTGAAAAAGAAAATATGTTTTATTTTTCCGATTCACAGACAGAAAATCATACAATTCACAGAAAAATTTTTTGTGTTGGTAAAACTGAGACAGCAAGATCGTTTTCATAAAATTTAGCTCAATAATAACGTTGAAAATCTGATCAGTATCCTGAAGTGCCGCGGTACAATGAGGTGTTTGTGGCTGAATAATTAAAATCTCCTTTTCTTTCAAAATCACCGTTTCATCCGTGTCCATAAAGTGATTATAGCAATTGCCTTGATATACATAGATCAACTCAAACCATCCATGATAATGATAAAAATGTTTGGTATACTTGTTCGGTTTTCCCTCAAAACAGAGATGGAGTTTTGACTCTTGAAACAGTTCTTCCAGTTGTCCTTGAGAAAAACTATATATTTCATGTCTCAAATACGTATTTTCCAGCTTCTGAATTTCCGTCTTTTTCCACTTCTCTTTTCGTTGTTCCGTTCTTTTCTTTCTCTCGATGTACTCCTCTATCATCCCGTCATCCCCCTCTGATGAACTTTCAAATGATTCCCTTGGTGTCATTTACATAATTCATCGTTTTGTATACGAATATTATATCATATATACTGTTAATATCACATTATTTTTAAGCTTCACCATTTTTCGTACGATAAAAATTTTCAGATATGTAGTTGTTGAGATTAAAAAACCATGGTAAACTAATCATAGCGATTTCAACGGAAAAGCTATGGCGATGCAATTTGAAAAACAAAAAAGGACATCATGAAAAAAGAAAGAGAGGCGGGCATGATGCTTACAAAAATGGATTTTGAGTTTACCGATCGTGAAGGTACGGGATTGCAGGTCATAAACGATATGTTGAGGAACACAAAATTTGCAGACCTTAAAGAGGAGAGCGAGCAGGTGCATAAGCGTTGGATGGAAGCTTATCCGAACCGGCGGATGATCAGCCAGATCATGATAAACTTTGAAAATGCAAGCAAAAATGGAATAGATAACCTTTGGTGCAATATAGAAAAACAATAAAAGGAGAACAGAATATGTTAAAGCAATTATCAATCTTTGCAGAAAATAAGAAGGGAACCATGGAACATATCACATGGATTCTTGTCCAGGAGCAGATCAACATTCTCGGTTCTGTCACCAACGACAGTGCAGAATATGGGATTGTCCGCATGGTCGTCTCTAATCCCGAAATAGCACATGAAGCGCTGATCAAGGCAGGTTATCTCTGTCAGCTGAGCTCTGTGATCGGAGTTGAGCTGGAGGACAAGGTAGGAAATCTAAATCAGCTTCTTCAGACACTCTCTGAGAGCAACATCAACGTCGATTACATCTACCTGTCATTTAACCGAAACTCTGGCAAACCGGTTCTGATTTTCCATGCTGACGACATCTATGAAGTAGAAAACTGTATTACTATCAAAGGTTTTACCTGCATCGATGACAAGAGCGTTCTGGAAGCATAAACCTTTGCTATATCAGAAACACAGTCAGCTCGGGAATCTATCTGAGATCAAAAAATTGTCGGTATCCGTAAAATTTCGGACACCGACAATTTTTTATCGTTTTATATTACTTGTATTTCTATTTTTTGTGCTCTGCCTTATCGTCTCAGACAGGCATCTGCGCAGAAATCTGCTGTCTCTCTTATTTTGTTGCCTCAGATTTCTCTACTGTCTGGTATGTCAAAAGCTCTGCATCTGTTGTGTAAGGAACAGCCTCAACGCCCTGCTCTGCATTCAGTTTTGCGAACTGTGAAGAGTTCATCAGCAGGTCAAGAACGCGTGTTGCACATTTCTGAAGGTCACCGAGAACGATTGTACCATCTTTCAGTTCTGATGTTGTCACGAACTCATTTTCTGTTCCCTCGATCGATGGATCTAATGCGTTGATGATTCTCTCCTGAAGACCACCTGGCATGGTCAGGTCATTGCCTGCATGTAAGGATGCAGAGATAGAAGAACGTGAGCCTGCGCCCCAGTCAGTCATAACCATACCCTGGAAGTTCCACTCTCCACGAAGAGCATTCTCAAGGATGTCATAGTTGGAGTCTGCATAGATACCGTTGATGTAGTTGTAAGAAGACATTACTGCCATTGGCTGTGCTTCTTTTACTGCCATCTCGAAGCCTTTCAGGTAAATCTCTCTGAAGGTACGCTCTGAAACAGTGTCGTTCTGTGTATTTCTGTTGATTTCCTGGTTATTTCCAGCATAGTGTTTGATTGTAACACCGATTCCTGGGTTGGACTGTACACCGAGTGTTGCAGCAGTTCCCATAGAACCTGTCAGGTATGGATCCTCTGAATAGTACTCGAAGTTACGTCCGCAAAGTGGATCTCTGTGGATATTCATACCAGGAGCCAGCCATAAGGTTACACCGTACTCTACCATCTCAGCACCGATTGCTGCTTCTACTTCTTCTACAAGGTCTGTATCCCAGGACTGAGCCATCATGGTTCCGATTGGCCATGCTGTACAGAACTGATAGTAGGTCTCTGTCTCACCTTCATTTGTGTAGGACTGTGTGATACGGATGCCTGCAGGTCCATCAGCTAATACGATGTTTGGAATGCCATGGCTCTCGAAGTAGAGACTTGTGGTCTCACCTGCTGCACCGTTTACGCTGTTTGCCTGTGCTCCGACAAATGTTTCTGGAATAGCAACGCCACGATTTCCGTTGATGATGTTTGCCAGCTGTTCATTGTCCAAACTTGCAACAAACTCTTCCATCGTAACTTCTCCGCTGTATACCTGGTACAGAGTTGGATTTTCTACTGCATTTACGATGACAACTTCCTCATTGTCTACTGTCTGATAATCAGCTGCTTTGTCTTCTGTCAGGTAAGTTGTGATCTTCTCAGATTTGTATGCGTCGATACGTGCCTGATCTTCTTCACTTGTTGCTACCTGTGATGCTGCAAGAGCTGCTGGATCCAACTCGATCTTTGCTGCTGCTGCGATCTCATCTGCCTCTCCATCATATGTATATGGAGTTGCTCCCTCTTTGCTGATCTCTTCCAGCTCATATCCGTTCAGATCAAGGATATTTGTGAGCTGCTCTGTAACTGCTGTCTCTGCAACACTCAGAACTGCTGCAACATGTGTATTTCTTGAGCTGTTTCCGACACGCACTACATAATCTCCAGCTTCCATGATGTAAGCTGCTTTTTCTTCACTGTAAGAAGACATTTCCGTTGTCAGATAGGAAATCTTTACTTCCTGGCTCTCGCCTGGCTGTAACAGATCTGTCTTTGCGAATCCGATTAATTCCTGATATGGTTTCTCAAGATCTCCGTCTGGAGCTGAGAAGTAAACTTCAACAACTTCTTTTCCTGCATAGGTATCACCTGTGTTTGTCACTTTTGCAGTAACTGTCACATACTCAGCGTCTGCCTCTACACCCAGAATTTCTGTGTCAAAGGTTGTATAAGAGATACCATATCCAAATGGATAGGAAACTTCTTTTCCAAATGTGTCAAAGTAACGATATCCTACATAGATACCCTCTGAATATTTCTCTTCCAGAGCATCTCCGTCTGCGTTTCCGATGTATGCGCTTGCCGGATAATCACTGTAAGATTTTGCCCATGTATCAACGGTCTTTCCGGAAGGATTTACCTCTCCTGTCAGAACCTCGATCAGAGCAGTTCCGATCTCCTGTCCGCCCTGGCTCATCAGAAGCAGTGCGTCAAGTCCGTCTGGAATTTCCTCATTGATCTGCTGGTAGAAAGTTGTGTCCATGACACCGCCTACGTTCAGGCAAACGATCACTTTGTCGAAAGTAGAAGCCAGTTTCTTCAGATTTGCCTCCTCTTCCAATGACAGATAGTAGTCACCTAAGTTGTAAGATCCATCCTCGTTTAAGATGATACGGTCATCACCTTCACCAGAGTTTCTGGAGATTACATAGATTGCAGTGTCAGCCTCAGCTGCGGTTGCCAGCTCTTCATCTGTGATCTCAAGATCCTGATGTCTGTAGGTGATCCAGCGGCTCTCATGCTCTTCTGCATCAAATGCAGCCTGTTTCTCTTCATAGTCAGCCTGTGCATTTTTCAGATACTCTGTTGTTGTGATCTCGTATCCTGCGTTCTCAAACGCTTCCCATACAGTCGTCACTTCTCTCTGGTTTACGTCTCCAGATCCTGTTCCGCCTTTTACTGTGTTGTAGACACCTTTTCCAAACAATGCCACTTTTCCAGAAGCTGCCATAGGAAGGACACCATCGTTCTCCAGAAGAACCATTCCCTCTGTAGCTGCCTTCTTAGAAAGCTCAGAGTTTGCTGTCTCCATCTCTGTCACTTCATCGGTCGTGTGTGCTGCAAAAACAGTTGCATTCGTTCCGCAAACCATTACTGCTGCCAAAAGCAGTGCCATTACTTGTTTTCTTTTCATGTCGTATCTCCTTCTTTGTTATTTTTTTGTTTCCATTTATCTAATTGATGCTGCACCTGCCTCATCAATTCTTCCGAACCGCTCTCCCTCAACTTGCGCTGGAATTCCGGCAACTCCTCGTCGACATCCAACACCCCGCACCCCAGTTTTCGGTCGTATTCCTCTATGACGGCACGAATCGGCTCTAAATCAACTGTGATTTGACTGTAATCAAGCCGAAAACCGTATGCTGGTGAGACGATGGCGCTTTTGTTAAACTGCCTCATCTCCTCATTGATCTGTTCTGACACACCGTTCCATCGTTTTGAGAGATAACGGTTAAAAAGCCATTTTGCTCTGTTAAAATACCCAATATTGTTCAAATCATATCCCGGCGGGAAGTCAATGCTTCCATCTTCGAGCGTCACATAGTGACTTCCCTCGACACCGTACATCAAAAGATTTGTGATCTCCTCATCACTGTAGATCAGATCGATTGCCTTTATGCTTTCTGTCGGATACTGTGTGGCCGATGAGACGCACCATATAATTTCCCAGACACCGTTTGTCGTCAGCACCGGGTCTCTGTCGAACGGAATGATAGTAATCTCATTGCCGTAGAGTTCTTTCTCATACTCCACCTCATCCGGGCGGATGACAAATTCTGTGCAGAAAGCATCGCCTCCATAGACTTGTTCGCGTGAACTTTCACTGATTGTCAGAACATCCGGATTGATATATCCTTTCTGATACCAGTCTCTGAGCAGCCTGCACCGCTCTTCATATTCCGGTGTCTCGTAAATATTTCTCACTGTCAAAGTCTCATCATCAAAATATACCATAGACAGCATGCGATCCAGGACATCTCCGATCGGCTGGCGGCTGATCATTCCCGAAGTAGACTGGAGAGGGACAATCGGCGTCACGTCTGGCTCATTTTCCTTAATGATTGCCAGATACTTTTCCATATCCTCCATACAGGTAACCTCAGTGGCATCCATCCCATATTTCTGGAGATAAGAGGTTTTGATCACAATTCCATTCGAATTGATGTCCGGCATTGGCTTGGGTATTCCATAAATACACTGTCCTCCAGGTTGATATAGCTCCTCTTTTGATATGGTTAAAACATCCAAGATATTTGCTCCAGCTTGTTCCAGATATGGTTCCACATTTAAGAGCAGTCCCTTTTCTATGTACGACCAATAGTAATCTCGGTCATAGATGACAAAGAGATCCAGCGCCTGTGCTGTCAAGCCATAGACGTATTTCTCGAATTCCAGACGATCCACCCAGACCAGTTCCAGGCGAAACCCTGCCTTTTCCTCTGTCAGATTGCCCAATTCTTGATTGATCTCCTTTAAATCCTCTTCTTCCCGCCATGTATTGGTCAGCGTTGCCATCCGAATTACTGGCACCGTACCTTCGCTCTCCTCTATGCTTTCTGTATTTTTCCCACATCCACACAGCAAAGTAACGAAAGTCAACGCGAGAAAACTGTGTATTCTTCTTTTCAATCTCTGCCTGCCTCTTTTAAGCGTAAATTTTTTTACTCGCTTAGTATAATTCATTATCTCATCTCTTTTCTGCCATATTTTTGACTTGCAATGTTCCAATTTTGACTTTTTGTCTATTTTCTCTTCCCCTCTTTTCTATTATAATTATAATAAAAATTGAACATTTTTTGACCATCATGTATCGGAAAGATAACTATATTATTAAGTAGAAATGAGGGATTTTTGTGGTTTCTAAATTTACTTCTGACCACCATCATGTCATCCGCACACAACTGTTTCTGATTCTGGGTACGGCTTTTTTTCTGATCTCTTTCGTCTATTGCCTCACCATTTTGTACACACAAAAATTGATGAAAGATGATGCAATCTCCAGCACCCAGACTACGCTGTCCCTATATATGGAAAACATTGACACACAGCTTCAGCAGACCTCTTCTTTTCTCTCAAGTTATGTGTTGTCACATGATTTCTCCAACCTTTCCTCCTCATCAGAGAAAGTTGTCCAGGATGCAAAGCTGGAGATTTGCAGAGATTTTCAGACTTATATTAAATCCTACAACAACACAGATGCTCTATTCTTTTTTGATGCAGATCACGATACGTTTCTCTTATACTCCTTGTCTCGGGAATCCTATTCGTTCCGTCAAAAAATTTCAGACCACTTTCAGGAAGTCTTATCTTGTAAATCTTCCTCGCCCGTCCCGGTCTTCCAGTATTGGGTTCCGATCGCAATCGACGATGAAATGGTTCTGTATGAGATTATCCAATATCAAAACTTTTTTGTGGGATCCTGGAGATATCTTCCGTATCTCTCAAAGCCTCTGCATGAACTGCAGAATTTCACACAGGGAGTGATATTTTTTCTTTTTTCCAATCCTGACAATCAGGATGACACCTTTTTTGAGGTTCTTCCTGATGTTCGCCTTGCGGATGCCTCCGATTATGGCTCGCCAAACATTCTGATCACCGCTGATTCAAGCAGTGGAGATTTTTCTCTGGGGCTGTCCCTGGTTCCGCAAAATATTTTAAAAAGTCTGACACATTATTTTCTCTATGCCTGTGCCATTCTGATCTTGATTTTTCTCGTCGCACTGATTGTTCTGACGCTTGTGTGGAGGCAGATCATCACGCCCGCCGAGACATTGACAGCCGGGATGAATGCACTGAAAAATGGGGAACAGAGCGTCACCCTTCCTGTGTCCAAGTGGAAAAATGAATTTTCCGTTCTGACAGAACAGTTCAATGACATGAGTCATGAACTCTACCGTCTGAAGGTACAGATCTATGAGGATCAGCTCAAAAAAGCAGACACAGAATTACAGTATTTGAATCTTCAGATTAAACCACATTTTTTTCTGAACTCCTTAAACATCATATACAATCTTGCCCTCACGCAGAATTATAAGGAAATTCTGGAGATGTCACGCTGCCTGATGAATTACTTCCGCTATACCTTCCGCTCCTCCGACAGTTTAGTACCTATCAGCGATGAGGTAGAACATTTAAAAAATTATCTGCATATTCAGGAGCTGCGCTATGACTCAAATTTTAATACACTGATCGATATCAGTGAGGAAGCCCTGTCATGTAAGATTCCCGTTCTCTTTTTACAGACATTTATAGAGAACATTATCAAACATGCCTACTCAAAAATGCAAAATATGCAGATTACACTCAACATTCAGGTGGAAGAAGAAAACCTGAGGATCGAAATTTCTGACAACGGCTGTGGATTTTCCGAAGATATGCTGGAACAGCTCAACAAACCACTTGGTCCCGGACCGTATCCGACCGAGCATATCGGTATTTTAAATGTGCGCAGAAGACTGTCGTATCTCTATGGCTCCAAAGCGCGCCTGATCTTTTCTAATACGATAGAATATGGTGGGGCAAAAATCACCGCTTTTCTCCCCATGCACCTGCCCGACTCTTCTATCATGCCAAAAACAAAAAAGGAGGCTCAAGATGAATCTTTTACTTGTCGATGATGAAGTGATCACAATCAACACTTTAAAAATTGTCATTCCATGGAAAGAGGTAGGAATTGATGAAATTTTTACCGCCAGCAATATCATTGACGCCAAAGAAATCTTACTGTCACAATCGATCCAGATTGTGATCACAGATATTGAAATGCCAAATGGATCTGGTCTTGATTTGATCTCATGGATGCAGGGGCAGACTCCTGATATCGTAAAAATTCTGCTCACCTGCCACTCGAAATTTGACTATGCTTCCTTTGCTTTAAAAAACGGCGTGCTCGATTACATTCTGAAACCGATCGACCTTGAAGAAGTACAAAATGCCGTGCGCCATGCCGTCAGAAAAGTGCAAGAGACTTTTTCTATTCGTCACAACATCAAAAGGCAGCACCAGAGTGATCTTTTGGTGAGTGAACAATTCTGGAAAAATTTTGCCACAGGACTGTACAGCAGTGACGACTATGAATATATTATTCTGACTGCCAGACAGCAGGCAATTCACTTTGACCAAAATCGCTGTTTTTTGCCAATCCTCTTCTCAATAGATGAGACCGAACAAAAAAATCAGCACAAATTAGATGCCACTTTTTCTTTTTCATTTAAAAACATTTTAAATGAAGTGATCCTTGAAAATCGCGCAGATCCGCCTGCGATCATGCTCTCTCCCAGCCTCTATCTGACCTTGCCCGATTTTTCCTGGGCACTCTCGGAGTCTGAAATCACATCGCGCTCCAGGCAGGTCTCCAGTTTTCTGGACACCTATTACACTATACATGCTGACTTTTTTATCGGATCGAGGACACCTGTTTTCGGGATTCACTCCTCTGTTCAGAAACTCAAAAAAGAAGCCGAGAAACTGAAAAATCATTCCATTGATCTTCCATCTTCCGCTTCTATTGTCACAAAGATTGAGGAGATTATTCTTCAGAATTTAGACAAGCCGATCACCTGTGAGGAGATTGCTAAGCAAGTGTTTCTGAACTCAGAATATCTCTCCAGATTATTTCGAAAAAAGACAGGAAAAAAGTTATCGAACTATATTATTGAAGTAAAAATGGAGGAGGCAAAAAAGCAACTCCGGACAACCACCAAGGCAATCAGCACGATCTCGATGGAGCTTGGATATGGAAATTTCTCTCATTTTTCCAAATGTTTTCGCAAAATCTGCGGTGTCTCGCCACAGGAATACCGAGAGAACTCCTGAGATATTATGGGGCAAAATCTCTTTTGCCCCTGACATCATTGCATCTCATACATGAAAATCCGCGTCAGGCGCCTGTCCGTCATGGGCAAGCCATCTGCATTCTGTGATCTCCATATCGGTAAAGACCGCCTTGAAGGAGGAATCCTCCGGACTGCAGGCATAGATGCCAAATTGAATCGTTCCGACTGCTTTCCACATATGGCAGACGCGAATCTGGCTATAATTTACGCCATCCTCGGAACATTCAATACAGAAATCGTCTTCCCGGCGGCTGAAGCGATACCACATCGATTTGATTGAGGCATCGATGGCTGTCGTCGCCCAGTCCGAGTATCCATTGTTTGTCACAACACTTCCAAGATGCTGAAACTTCTCGTTTTCATACTCAATAGAACTTTTCAGCCAATTCTCGCTGTCCAGATACATGACAATGCCGCACTGATCAAACCGATGCTTGCTCTCAAATTCTGTTTTTACCACAAAAGAAAAATATTTTTCCTCGGTGCTCATCTGAAGCACCGGGGCATTGTCATTGCGGAAATGATAGTACGTTCTCTGCCACAGATCCGTGTGCGGTTTCGTTGTAATCTCCACTTTGTCCTGTGTGATCGAGTATGTCTCCGGCTCTCGTGTCCATCTCAGCCATTCTGTATTCAGTTTCATGTTTTTTCTCCTCATATCTCTAATCTTTTTTACTGCTGTTCTACTTCTGTAGCGACTTCACCGCGCAGCAGCTGTTCGATTTGTTTGTCAGGCCAATAGCCCCATGATTCCGTAATTTTCCCGTCCGTCACTTTAAAGTTTTCCAGAGCCTCAAAGCGAATTTTCTTTCCCGTAGCAGGGATTCCCATACAAGTGCCTGTGTGAATTCCGTCATAGAGGACTCTCGTCGCCACCATACCATTTTCCGCAAAAATATCTGCCATTTCCACTTTTAATTCTGAAAACTGTCCTGCCACAATTTTTAAAATTTCTACCGCATCTGCATTGCTTCTCGCAGCGGCAGGCCTGTGGTCAAAATAATCTTCTGCGAGACATTCCATGATAAACTCATAATTTTTATTCGTATATCCTTCAACAAAAAAGCGAGTTACCAATTCTTTATCATTCATATACTTTTCCTTCTTTCTGTTTCCCCCGCTCCATCCTCTGTGCGCTGGAAGCGTGGAAATCCGTGTTTTCCGTTTAGAGAACGTCTTCTCTCTTTGCATCTCTTCTCAGTATCTATATTATAATATCCCTTGTTTGAAAAATCCTTCAAAAAAACGAGGAAAATATATATTATTTTGACTTTTAAAATCTTTTTTTTGTACAATAATCACAAAAGCGCCCGAACGCCTTTTGACAAAATTCAAAGGCACCCGAGCGCTCTGATATCCAGATTTTTCCCTTCTGAAATAAAAATCTTGAAAATTCTTAGTGTTTGCCACATCCATGATTTCCACATGTATGGTGTTCACCGTGGTCGTGGTGTGAACAGCGTGTATTCGGGTCATAGGAGAGTTTCCCTGCGAGGAAGGATTCTACCTGCTTGTCTGCATCTCCTGCGGCTCCCGGGAAAAGATCAATTCCTGCCTCAGCAAGTGCATTTCGCGCGCCTCCTCCGATTCCACCGCAGATCAGAGTATCCACCTGATGCGCCCTCAGAAAACCTGCAAGTGCTCCATGTCCCTGTCCATCCGTTCCTACAATCTCAGAGGACACAACTTTCCCGTCCTCCACCGTGTAAAACTTAAACTGCTCTGTATGTCCAAAATGCTGGAATACCATCCCATCCTGATAAGTGACTGCTATTTTCATCTGAAAAGCTCCTTTCTCTGTGATATCCCAAGTACAAGTTTCATGCGGACAGAGCGCATAATTTCCGCCTTCAATCAAAAGAGCCGTTCCTTCCACCAGGAAGCGCGCCACTTTCTTTCGCGCCTCCGTGTAGAGAGTCTGAACTGTCGAGCGCCCCACCTTCATCTGTCTCGCACATTCTTCCTGTGTCATACCAAGATAGTCAAGAAGTCGAATCGTCTCAAATTCCTCCACACTTAAAATCAGTTGACTGTCCGTCTCTCCCACACCCTTTGCGAAAAATTCGTTGTAGATGGGCAGCCGACAAACTTGTTTGCTCTTATTTGGTCTTGTCATCGGGAGTCTCCTTTTTTATTATCATATGTTAATAACTACGATTATAGAACTGTTATTGGAATATGTCAATAACTTTTCAGAAATAGAAAAATTTTCCAGAAGCAATGTCAGATGCGTACCGTGCGCAGCCATAAGCAGCTTCCTCCTCAGACTCTGTCATCGACAATGGCATCTGGAACCGCTCTGAAAACAGAGACTGTAAAAATGGATTTTTTCTCAGTCCGTTTCCACTTCCGACAAGCCGCAGATTCCCCTTGCATGACTCCGGAAAGAGGGTATAAAGCTCGTATAATTCTTCGCAAATTCCATTTAAAACACTGTACGTCAAAGCGGCAGGATGGAATGTCTTCGGTGTCAGATTCTGAATGCTGCCGGTATTGTCAGGAAGCGTTCTGCTGCCGAGAAAGCGCGTATCTGTCATGGGAACTTCCTCCATCAATGCGCCTTTTTTCGCCATCTCATTCATGACCGCATACGGATCAGACGGAGCTTCAATCGAAAATGCCTCGAGAATCTCCACAAAAAACTGCTTCAGCAGAGCATAGGACGAACCGCCGCAGAGACTCGACGCTGTCAAAAGCCATGAACCATTTAGATACGGACGCACTTCCAGTTCCCTAGGGAGCCTTTCCGGGAGTTCAGCGATCTGCAAAGAGACTTGACTTCCTGTTCCAATGTTGACAAGAAGCGTCTCTGGAAGCGGACACGAACCGCAATAGCTTGCCTGGTTATCCCCAATCGCGAGTGTCACACTGGCACCGCTGGAATGGATCCCTAATTCCTTTTCTTCCCGCGCTGTCTGAGGGAGAAGTGTTTTGGGAATGCCAGCCTTTTCCAGCGCCTCAAAGTCAAATTCTCCTCTGGAAAGATGGAAAGCCCCCAGACTCGCTGCCATAGAAGGATGAAGCAGCGGTGCAAGGCGCCCCGCCATCTTCATTGCCACATAATCCGCGATCGTGCAGAAAGTGGAAGCCCCCTCCGGGACTTCCTTATTTTTCAGATGATAAAAATACGTTGTGATTCCAAACCCAGAAGCCATCGGATATCCCGTCAATTCTGAGAGAACTTGGGCGTAGGAGGAATCTCCCAGCCTCTCTCTTCCACTCTGATCCTGCCATGTATAGAGAGGACTCAGTGGATTCCCAAGGGCATCCAGATAGAGAATCCCGTGCATCTGACCTGTGAATCCGATGCTGATCGGAACAGGGTATTGTTCCAGGCAGACCTCCAAAAGTTCCTGGCACGTTTCCAACAAAACCTTCGGATCCTGAAGATGTTCAAAAGAATGCTTCGCGGTTAGCAAAGCTTTGTTTGGCACAGTCTTTGAAAACAAAAATTTCCCTGTCACGGTCTCCGCGATGACAGCACATACCGTCGTGGACCCAATATCAATTCCAATTGTATACATGGATAATTCCTTTTCACCTTTCTGTCCATTCCAGTCTCATCCTAATAGACCGTGATGGTATAATTTCTCTCAAAAATTTCTTTCGCCGGCAGAGAGAGAATGCCAGGTTTTGTGGAGATCTCACCGGTAAATCCAAGATCATCGCATCTTCCAATCCACGGCTCCAGACAGATATAAGGTGCTCCCGGAACAGACCAGATACCGAAATTTGGGAATCCTTTACATGTCACTGACAGATACGGTGTCCCGTCAGGATATCCGATCGCCGCATACTCAATCTGCGTGTCATCAAAGACGAGCGCATCTTGATCAAACATATCCGCAGTGATCGCAGCACGTCCCTTCTCGACCGGCAGGCTATATTTCTTATCTGCGACTGCCGTTCCGCTTGCCGGATCGAGTAAGAGATACGTCAGATGATCCTGATCTGTCTTAAATAACAGGCAGTAATCTGTCTGTTTCGTGTCAGGCAGGATCGGCACGCGAAATGCAGGATGACCTCCGATCGTAAAGTACATCTCCTCTTCCCCGAGATTTGCCACCTTCCATGTCACGGTGATGTTTTTTTCGTTCACGGTATGTGTGATGTCCAGCTCAAAATCAAATGGGAAATAATCTTTTGTCTCTTGTGTCGCAGTCAGGCGATGTGTCACAGAACACTCCGTCTTTGCAATACACTCAAAATCCAGATCTCTCGCAAAACCATGCTGATGTGTCTGAAATGCTTTTCCGTTATAGTGATATTCATTGTTGTAATGCTTCCCGACATGTGGGAACAGCACTGGCGCATGGCGTTTCCAGAAAGCAGGGTCCGCCTGCCACAAAACCTCACGCTCCTGCTCCTTGTCATAAATGCTGACTAATTCTGCGCCGTGATCATCCACTGCGATGCGCATCTTATCGTTTTCAATTGTATGTGTCATATTGTCTCTCTTCCTTTCCTCAAAATATAGAAAGCAGACACTTAACATCCGCTTCCCTGTGGCTGCAGACTGAGATACAGTCCGGCATTTCCATCCGCTTTTCTTGGCTGTCCTTATTTTATCATATACTGACCCGCTTTCACAACTCAAATCACAACGTATAAAAAAGTTGCCATAAAAAATCGCTGGGATCGGCTGCGCCGTGCTACTTTGCTGCCTGTACGGTGACGTATTTGACTAATCTTCGTTTCCATACTATAATATAGACAAAAAAAATCGTTGGGTAATCGATGCCAGATTTTCCATATCGAGACAGCCTGGCTATCAACTGGTAATCACAAGATAAAAAAGGAGGACTTTATTATGGTACATCATATTGTTATGTGGAAATTTAAACCGGAAATCGCAGAAGAACAGAAACCTGAACTGAAAAAGGCAATGGCAGAGAATCTGAAAAATCTTGTCGGAAAAGTTCCAGGATTATGTACAGTGGAATTTATCGATCAGCCGATCCCTTCCAGCACCCATGACGTCGCTCTGGTGACGACTTTGGAAAAGGAAGAGGATATCTCTATCTATGCGACACATCCAGATCATGTGAAGGTTGCCGACACTTATGTTCGCCCATATGTGACAGAAAGAGCATGTCTCGACTATAAATAATGCCCTTCCCATCGCATAAAACAGCGACAATCTGAAAACCTCTCATAGAGCATAAGAAAATAGCCTATAAAAAAGCAAGTTGTGGAAATTTTCTCAGCCACAACTTGCTTTTTTATTTTTTCAAAATGAGTGGACAAAATCGTGTCTTATTTCATCTAATGAGTGTAACATGAAATGAGAGATCCGGACTCTTGGTAAGAAACATACAGTCCCTGGAATGGGACTAATAATATGAGGAAGTTTATGGAGATATTGGTGAAAAAAGCAAAAAAACACGATAAAGAGGCTTTTCAGCGGCTGATGGAACAGCACGGACCATCTCTATACAAAACGGCAAAGGCAATTCTCAAAAACGATGATGATGTCGCCGATGCGATGCAATCTATCGCCTGCGCCTGAAAACAGTATCCGAGATCTACTGTGACGGTCTGTCCATTTTTTTGACGGCAGAAGTCGAGATTGAGCAGGGCGGACTCAACTCCATCCCAGGCAATGTGATTTACCTGGATGGAAGCTGGAATACTGACGAAGATACCAGCAAAAAACAGTTGCTGAACGGTAACCTTGAAGGAATGTCGATGGATGACAACACATTTATCGGTGTGCTCAAGATGGATCAACCTGAAGAAAAACGGCATCGACAGTGGCGCAGCAGAGCAGGCAATTCTGTCAGCTGAGATTGACGTAAATTAAAGCGGATCCTGCCCTTTTGCGGCAGCCTGATCCTCAAATCCCTTTCATAGAAAATGTAAACACCATTTTCTTTGATGTATCAAGTAAAAATTCCTCGTGCGTCTTCGCTCCCCAGCTGGTGTCTCCCCCGACTCCCATCTGAGCCAGCGAAGCGCGCACCACGGTATAATGAACCTTCGGCAGTTCATACGGATGCGCCGCATTCTCCAACTCATGCGGTGTGTAAGGCAATGCCGAGAAATTCATCTCATCTGCCTCAAACATCATCCCGCGTCCTCTGCGGTCAGTCACCTTCGCCCAGCGCACACCGGTCTTGTTTCCACATTCCTGCGGAACAAGATACTGTGCCATCTGTCCCTCAACACTTCCATGATAAATGCCAAGTTTTGCTCCCTGTGTCCGGTCACTGTACGTCTCTTCCGGTCCCATGCCATACCACGTAATCTGATCATAGTCGGCACTCATCTTCAGGATCATCCCAAACTCTGGCATATCTCCAAACCGTTCATCTGGTTCATATGTCATTGTCGTCTGAATTTTTCCGTCCGGGAACACTTCGTACGACACGGTGCAGGAAAGTTCCTCACTCATTGGCAGATAATATGTATATGTGACGATGACAGAATGTTCCTTCTGCTCCACTTTTGGATTTTCCAGCTTGATGTCTGGTCTGTGCAGAGAATGGTGGCTGACATAGAGACTCGCAAGCTTCCACTGCCCATATCGTGCTGCCATATAATTTCCCATGTCATTGTCGGTCGGCGCTCTCCAGAAATTCGGTTTCGGGATGGCTTCTATCATTTCTTTGCCGTTATATCGGTAGGAAGTCATACCTCCATTCAACTTCGAGAACAGCACTTCAAATCCCATGCCTTTCACCCCGATGTTATAGTCACCGCGCACTACGCTAAACGCTTTCTGGGACATCTCTGCTTCTTCTCTGCTGTCTGCTTTCGCGTCCTCTCTCTTAAAAATTCCCTGACCGAAAGCAACCTCATATCCTCTGTCCGCCCAAGCGGTTTTCTCTCTCAGCTGAAAAGAAACCGTGAGCGCATACTCGCCCGGATTTTCCGGCACTTTGATCGGAAGCTCATAGACTTTTTTCTCCCCCGGCTTTACCTCCGTCTCCATCGTCTTCTCCGCTTTCACCTCTCCATCTTTCTGAAGCGTCACGACACAGACAAATTCTGACGTATCCGTAAAGAGGCTCTTATTCCAGATCTCTGCCTTTCCGTCTTCCACTTTCATCGAAAAATTCTGGTAATTATACTTTACGGACTGAAGCTTTGGAGAGCCTTCGCGGTTTCCATACAGAATCCCATCGCCGCTGAAATTGTAATCTGTCGGTCGGTCATGGAAATCGCCTCCGTATGCCTGAAATTCCTCGCCATATCGATTTTTTGCCCGAAGTGACTGATCGACAAAATCCCAGATAAAGCCGCCCTGATATCTCGGCTCTCTGTCGGACAGATCTGTGTATTTATACATCGCACCGCAGGAATTTCCCATCGCATGTGTGTATTCACAGCAGATAAACGGCTTGTCTGTATGTTCTTTCAAAAACTTCTCGATCTTGGCTGCCGGTGTGTACATCTGACTTTCCATATCGCTCGTCTCACTGCGGCGTCGATCATTGAACACTCCCTCATAGTGGACGAGACGTGAGGGATCGTGTGCCCTGAAAAACTGGGACATCTCATAAATTACATCTCCGCCAAATGACTCGTTTCCGCACGACCAGATCAGGACACACGGATGATTTTTGTCCCTCTGATACATCGAATTGGCTCGGTCCAGAAGTGCGGGCTGCCATTCTTCATGGTTGGAAGGTACCGCATACTCCTCACCGCGCATTCCACGCTCGACGACATCCCATGTTCCATGAGTCTCCATATTCGTCTCATCGATCACATAGAATCCATATTCATCGCAGAGGCGGTAAAATTTCGAATCATTCGGATAATGACATGTACGAATCGCATTGATGTTGTTTTTCTTCATCACATTTAGATCACCAATCAACTCTTCTCTTGAGACGACACGCCCAGACTCACAGCTGAACTCATGGCGATTGACACCCTTAAACACAATTCTTTTTCCGTTGATCAGCATAAGTCCGCCTTTCATCTCAAACCGGCGAATTCCAACTTTCTCAGGAATCACTTCCATCAGAATTCCCTGCTCATCATACACCGCAATCTCAAGATCATACAGATTCGGTTTCTCGGCACTCCAGAGTCTTGGACTTTTTACTTCAAGAGAGATCTTAGCCGTGTTCTCGACCGCATCTTGATTCCTCTCTTTTTCTTCCCGCAAAGTTCCATCGGAGAGAGAAATCTCTTTCTCCGCAATCACTTTCTCACCAAATCTCAGGCGTGCCCTCACGCTCCCCTGCATCTGTGTCATCTTTAAAGTGACATCCACGTTCGCCGCGTCAAAAGAATCTGAGATCGGAGTCATCACTCTCAAGTCATACACATGAATCTTAGGCATTGAAAACAGATATACATCACGGAAGATTCCTGAAAAGCGGAAGAAATCCTGATCCTCCAGCCAGCTTCCGCTTGTCCACTTGAACACCTGGATCGCCAGCTTATTCTCCCCTTCTCTCAGCACTTCCGTCAGCTCAAATTCAGACGGTGTGAAGGTATCCTCACTATATCCGATATAAACACCGTTCACCCACAGCGCAAATCCACTTTCCACTCCCTGAAACGACACAAACACTCTCTGTCCTCTCATGTGAGCCGGGACTGTAAAATATTTGACGTAACTTGCCACCGGATTCCATTGCTCCGGCACGCTGTCATGACTTACCTCCTCACGACCATCCCACGGATACTGGATATTCGCATACTGCGGTGCATCATATCCCTCCATCTGAATATGTGCCGGCACACGAATCGTGTCCCACGATCTGCAATCATATTCTATCTTCTCAAATCCCGGGATCGTCAAGCGATAATTTTTCGCATACGAAAAATACCAAAGCCCATTGAGCGAAGCATGAAACTGCTCTGCCCCCGCTATCATCTCCTCAAAAGAAGCAAAATAGCGGTGGTCAGAATGAGCTTCCATCCTTCCCTCCGCAAAAAGCTTTGGATTTTTGATCTTTTCATACAGAAACTGCATAAAATACTCCTCCTGATTGTCTGTTTGTTTTCCCGTGCCCATTATATCATTCCCACATCCAACGAGACAACTAAATTCCCTGATAGTTTTTCCCAAATCAAGTATCTTGTCAAAAGGAAACCGGCAGACAAATCAGGCTCGTCACCATCTATCCATCCCTGTTCTATCTTTGAAAAAAAGATGGAATTGTTGCTTAACTTTTCTTTTGCAACAATTCCATCTTTCATGTCTTTTTATTTTCTAACGATCATTGTAAAAACTTTTCTTTCATTTTCTTAGCACCCGCTTACTCTGTCTCTTCGCTCTTCAGATAGTCATCTGCGCCGCTTCCTGTGATGCTTGTCACCAGATCCTCCTTCATCAGATTGATAGCCTTAGAGTCATCGAATCTTGCGTAATACAGTTTTGTATCACCGCCCTCTTCCTCTGATGGTTTTTTCTCTCCGATCAGCACGGTAAAGTGTGCTTCCTCTCCATCCTCGTCTATATAGATCACTGTGAACGTCGTCTCACTCTTGCTCAGACCAGCATTCTTCAACTCTTCCTCGCTTCCCTTATAGTTCTCACACTCTTCGAACGCAAGATCTTCCAGATCGTCCAGCAGGTCATCCATCATAGATTCATTTTCCACCTTGGAGCGCTTGCCATCCTGACTCAAATACCACTCATACTCTGGTTCAGCCTCAGTCTCTTCCTCAGAAGTTTCTTCCTGATTCTCATCTGGCTCTGCTGCTGCATCCGCTGCTGTCGCATCTGCCGCTGTCGCCGTCTCTACTTCCCTCTTCTCCAGCACGTAGCTGCCTGTCTCATTTGACACCTCAACTGCCAGAATATTATCCTCTGACAGATCCGGGAATTCCTCCATCTCGATCATATCATACAGATCATATTGAATATTGCTATATAACGTAGATGCTACTGTGTACGGCACATCCTCGCCTTCCACCAGGAGATAATATTCGCTGTTCACACTATCCCCGATCTCCAGCGTGACCGTATTGCCTGCGTCATCTGTCACTGTCACCGTTGCCTGCGGCTCATCAAGACCGTAATCCTTCAGCTCATCGCCGCCTTCCAGTCTTCTGCTCGCCTCCAGATGTGACACCGTATCTTCAATCTTTGTCAGATAAGACTGTGTCAGCGGAAAATCCGTCAGCTCTTTGTATTTCCATTCGTCATCTTCTTTCACAAAGGACAACTGTGCTGTCCCGTTATCGTAAGAAATTTCTTTGACTTCGTCAAAATTTGTGATCCAGATTCTGTTCTGCTCTGATTCCTCCTGCTCGCGTTCTTCCTTCTTCTGCGCCGCGTAGTCGCTGTAGGCTGAAATGCCACAGTAAGCCGCCAGCATCGCTATCAGCACGATCAGCAATACAATCAGATTTTTCCTTTTACTCATTGATTGCCCTCCTACGCTCTCTTTCTTCTGATCCAGATGATAAGTCCGATCACAATCAGACCGATCGGAATGACTGCCACAAACAGCAGACCCCATGTGTTTGCATTCTTCACTGTGTTGTATGTGATCTCAAGACTCTTTGCTGGAATCGAAATGTTTTCCACCTCATCAAAGTTTGCTGTCACTGCGTTCATAAAGACATCCGTGTTTACAAGGCTCGGGAAAGCATCTGTGATCTGCTGCTCAATCAGAGTAGATGCACTGATCACGGTCAGCCTCGTCTCCTTGTCACTTGTGTCAGAATCAGCGGCATCTGCCTCTGTCGCATCAGCTGGCGTTGCCTGCTCTTCTTTCACTGTCTCTGTTGCAACCGCACCTAAAAGGTACGTGCCCTGTGTTCTGTTCTCATTTGATGTGACTGCATATCCATCTGATGATGTCTTCATGAATCCTTCCACATTCAGTCCATCTCTCAGATCCTCCTGCACGGTCATTCCTCTTGCATTGATTACAAGCGCGAGGCTGTCTGAGGTAAATCCGCTGCAGATCTCATTGGAGGTATCAAAGACAGGGAAGATATTGTAATAACTGTTCTGATAAAATCTCTGTGTATCTGCGATATATCCATCAACAAGCTCAATGCCATATTCAGACATCACTGCCTCCAGATTCGGAAGCTTTGTTCCGTCTGTTCCGATTAAGATCATCATCTTTCCGCCGTCTTTCAGGTAGGAAAGGAGCATATCTCTCTCATCATTGGCAAGATCACTCGTAGCAGCATAAATGACCAGAAGACCACAATCTTCCGGGATTGCG
This sequence comes from Robinsoniella sp., assembly GCA_022788205.1. Classification (GTDB taxonomy): domain Bacteria; phylum Bacillota; class Clostridia; order Lachnospirales; family Lachnospiraceae; genus JAGZHZ01. Next base: position 28,539 of record JALEVQ010000117.1, read on the forward strand.
CCATCTATCAGCAGATTGACGGAACCTAGCTCAATGTTTCCTTTGTCAATCAAATCGGTGATTGTGTCGGAGAAACTCGATTCTCCGTGTCCTTCCAGCGTATAAATCTTGTTTTCTGACTCTGTGGAGACATAAGAGATTGCGCTGGTAATCTGACCCTCGCCGTCAAACTCTGTCTCTTGATACTGTCCGTAGTAATAGTAAGCCATCTGATCATACACAATCATCTCGCCGAACGCAATCACGCGCTGCTTTCCAGTCTCCTCACAGGAAACAATGACATTGTTTGCCGTCGTGTTATACTCTGTCAGAGCTGACGGGTGGAGCACGGGGTCAATCACCTCTTTTGTGATATGTTTTGACGCTGCAGCATAATTGTCAATCAACTGCTCAATTCTATGATCGATATAGTTCTCTTCTGCAAGGATAACAATCTTGACATCTTCTTCCAGATCATCCAATACTGCTTTTGTGGTATCTCCGATGGAATAGATCTGGTTTGTACTGATATCAATCTGCTTGATATTCGATGGCAGCTTTTCCGCGATCAGATTGATGACCAGCACGATCGCAATCATCGCGACGATAATTCCCGCGCTGTACGATCCATTTCTCCATTTGATGCTCATTTTCTTCTTTGAACCGCTGTCTTTTGATTTCTGTTCTTTTTTGTTTAACTTTTCCACGTTTCTTCCCTCCTAACTCCATCTTCTCTTCTGAACGGACTGAATCGTGAAAAATAAAAACAAAAAGATCAGCGATAGATAGAAAATAAGTCCGCCTACATCAAACAAGTGATAGCTAGTAAAATTTTCCAAAATCCCTGTCACTGTGTAGTCAGGGAGAAACTTTGTGATAAAATTGTCTGTCAAAAAATCCGGAAGCATACTGCTGATGCCAGACCACAGATAAATCACAAGTACCACGCCAAATGTTCCGACTGCTGCGATAATCTGGCTCTCTGTCAGCGATGAGATAAACATTCCGATTGCTACGAACACACTTCCCATCATAAAAAATGCAAAAATACTTGCAAAGTCTTCTCTCAGGTATGCTGTCCCGTTTGCCTTGATGATCAGCGGACACAGACAAAAGATTGCGATCGGAATCGCAAATACTGTCTCCATCGCCAGATACTTTCCAAGAATGACTTTCGGAAGGCTGACCGGCGACGTCAGAAGAAGCTGATCTGTCTTGCTTCTTCTCTCATCTGAGAGACATTTCATCGTCAAGACAGGAATCGCCATCAAGATAATGAATTCCATCGCCCCAAGCACATACGAATAATACGGATATCCATTCAGTAAGTTATAGAACAAAAAGTAAATTCCGTTCATTGCCACAAGAAAGGCAATAAAAATATAGCCGATCATCGAATCGAAATACGATTTCAATTCTCTTTTATAAACTGCTTTCATCTTGCTTTGCCTCCTCCCTGCTCTCCTCTTTCTTTTTACCGTGTCCGATAAAGTGACGGCTGTTCTTTGCTTTTTCTGCTTCTTTCTTTGCAGCTTCTGTCAGTTCGAGGAAGACATCTTCCAGAGACGCTTTCTTATACTGCATCATTAAAATCGGGCATTTCTTCTCGGCACACGCATAAAACAGTTCTTCTCTCGGATCTGCCTTCTTTCCTTCCGCAATTGTGGCAACACAGGATCCTTCTTTCTCTTCAATACTCCACGTTCCAAGTCCTTCAATCTCAGAGAGCATTGTCTGTGTCGTCGCCTTGTCTGCTCTCACTTCCAGATACAGCGTTCCTGCATCTGACATCTGTTTTTCCAGATTCTCCGGCGTATCGCTTGCAATCAGCTTGCCGTTTGAGATGATCATGATGTGATCGCACACTGCGCTGATCTCGGCAAGAATATGGGAGCTCAAAATCACTGTATGCTCTTTTGCCAGTTCCTTGATCAATTCTCGTATCTCAATGATCTGTTTGGGATCGAGACCTACCGTCGGCTCATCCAGAATGATAATATCAGGGAAACCAATGATTGCCTGTGCCAGTCCGACTCTCTGGCGATATCCTTTTGAGAGATTCCGGATCAGACGATTCTCTACGTCTTTTAATCTCGTCATATTCAGAACTTTTTCTATCTGCTCTTTCCTCTGGGAACGCTCGATATTTTTCAGTTCCGCAACAAAACTCAAATATTCCCCCACTTTCATATCCGTGTAAAGTGGCGGAATTTCCGGGAGATATCCTATACACGCTTTCGCTTTCTCCGGCTCTTCCAGAATATCATGACCATCGATCAGGACTTCTCCTTCCGTTGCTCCGAGATATCCCGTCATGATGTTCATCGTCGTCGATTTTCCCGCACCATTTGGACCTAAGAAACCGTAAATCTGTCCTTTCTCCACGGTAAAACTCAGATGATCCACAGCCGTGTGGCTGCCATACCGCTTTACCAGATTTTTGACCTCAATCACATTATCACTCCTCCGTTAAATATTTCTGTGAAATACAGCTTTTTATTGTATAAATATTAAAAAATTTCTGTGAAATTTATATGATGGGTTTATGAGGAATCTGTGTTCAATTTATGAGGAATCTGTGTTTACTTTGTGTTCATTTTGTGTTCAAAAATCCTGTTCAAGATCACTTCCATCCAAACAGATTTTTCCGGAATCTAAGTATAAAAAAAGTTCTTTTTGCAAAGACAATTTTCCGTCTTCACAAAAAAGAACTTTTCACTTTCTTCTGTATTTCTCTTTATTCCATCCCCTGACAATCTTCTCTTAAACATTCTCCAGACTTTTTCAGAAAACTCAGTTTCGTCTCAGACACAATCACTGCGACAAAAATCAGTGCAAATCCGATCACCAGCCGAACCGTCATCTTCTCTCCATACAGCAAAACGGAGAAAAATACTCCAAAGACGGATTCCAGGCTCAAAATAATCGATGCTGCCGCCGGATGCGTATATTTCTGTCCAAAATTCTGGAAGGACAATCCAAGGGCTGTACAGCCCAGCGCCAAAAACAGCACCGATCCCATCGTGCTCATACTGATACGCTGCGGCGGTGTCTCGAAAATCAGTGTCACAATCCATGAAAAAACTGCCGCATACCCAAACTGTAAAATCGAAATCAAGACAGGATCCTTGTCATGTGCCAGCTTCGCCACCATGACCATATGGAGTGCATAGAAGAACCCTCCTAACAACGTCAGCGCATCTCCCATGCGCATACTGAATCCTTCCGTCAACGATACAAAACCAATTCCAGTCAGACATAGCACCGCTGCGATCACATTGTAGCGGTCCGGTTTTGTCTTATTGACTGCCCAAAATAAAAACGGCACAATCACACAGTAGACTGCCGTCAAGAATGCATTTTTTCCCGGTGTCGTGTCTGTGATTCCGATTGTCTGGCTTGAGTACGCAAGAAACAGGCAAAAACCAATCACCGCTCCGCTCACCATATACTCTCTGTTCAACAGCTTTAATTTTTTGTAAAAAATGATTGCAAGTGCGATACATGCAATCGTAAATCGAAGTGCAAGCAAAAAGTTTGGCGGTATCGCATTTGTTGTGTCCTTCACGATAAAAAATGAAATTCCCCAGATGAGCGCCGCCGAGAACAGTGCAAGTCTGGCAAAAATCTGTATCTTTTTTTCCTTGTTTTTCATATCTTTCGTTCCTCGCTCAAAAAAGAACCATTGCAAAATCCAGTTTTCATGTTCTTTGCAATGGTTCTGCATATTTATGACTGTTTCTCAATCACATCGCTCATATGATAATATCCTGCCGGCTTTCCAGCCAGATATTTTGCTGCCTGGACAGCTCCCTTCGCGAAGATTGCCTTGGAATATGCCGTGTGCTTAAATTCGATGACCTCGTCAAGTCCTGCAAAAATCACTTCATGCTCACCCACAATGCTTCCACCGCGCACAGCAGAGATGCCGATCTCTTTCTCATCGCGTCTCTTTCTCTCCTGGCTCCGGTCAAATACATAGTGATATTCGTTTCCGAGTGTTTCATTCAGACTGTCTGCCATCGCCAGCGCCGTTCCGCTCGGTGCATCCACCTTCAGATGGTGGTGTTTCTCTACGATCTCCATGTCAAATCCTGCCGGCGCCAACACTTTTGCCGCCTCCGCCAGCAGTCTCAGAAGCGTGTTCACGCCAAGGGACATATTCGCTGATTTTAAGACAGCTGTCTTCTTGCTCACTTCCTCAATCCGGGCGATCTGATCCTCGCTCAGCCCCGTCGTGCACAGTACAGCCGGGATCTGCTTTTCTTCACAGTAATCGAGAAGAGCATCTGTCGCCTTCGGGGACGCAAAGTCGATGATGACATCCGCCTCCACATCACACTCTTTTAAGCTTTGAAATACCGGATATCCGTTGTCCTTGTTATTCACCAGATCAATTCCTGCAACGATCTGCGCATCCTGGTCATCTTTTACAATTCCTGTGATGACCTGACCCATATGACCATTGCATCCGTGCATAATAATCCTTACCATCTTACTGTACCTCAATTCCAAAATTGATCATTTCTTTTTTGAGCAGTTCCACATGTGCCTCCTCCATCTCGCACAGTGGAAGACGAAGCGGTCCTACTTCTTTTCCCATCAGATTCAATGCTGTTTTTACCGGGATCGGGTTTACTTCACAGAACAGAGCATCAATCAGAGGCAGCGCCTTGAGCTGCAGCTCGCAGCTTTCCTTTGTCTTGCCCTGCATATATAAATCTACAATGTCGTGTGTCTGTTTCGGTGCAATATTGGAGAGAACGGAAATCACACCCACGCCTCCCAGAGACAGAATCGGCACAACCTGGTCGTCATTTCCCGAATACAGTTCAATACATCCGTCAGCAAGCTGCATCAGTTTCGCAACCTGAGAAATGTTTCCGCTTGCCTCCTTGATTCCCACAATATTTTTCACATTCTTTGCCAGTGTCACAGCAGTCTGTGGAAGAATATTGCATCCTGTTCTGCTCGGGACATTGTACATAATGATCGGAAGTGTCACAGCATTTGCAACCGCGGTATAATGAGCAATCAGTCCTTTCTGTGTCGCCTTATTGTAATATGGAGTCACAAGCAAAAGCGCATCTGCTCCTAACTTTTCTGCCTCCTGTGACAGATAGATCGCTGTGTCGGTATAGTTTGAACCTGTTCCCGCAATGACCGGAACTCTCTTTGCTACTTTTTCTACTGTGTAAGCGATCACATCGAGGTGTTCTTCATGTGACATACATGCGGATTCTCCTGTTGTTCCACATGCAATAATGGCATCTGTTCCACCTGCGATCTGCTCTTCAATCAATTCTCCTAATTTTTCGTAATGAATCTCGCCGTTTTCCTTCATCGGTGTGACGATTGCCACCCCGGCTCCTGTAAAAATTGCCATAATCTTTCCTCCTGATTGTTTCAATCCACTGATTTCTAAGCTCTGATGTCATGCCTACAGAAAAAAACAGGGTCAGACGGATTGTCTGCCCCTAAAGAATACACTTGTGATCTCTGTATCATTGATTCTCCAGATAGCTCTCCATCATAACTTTGATGACAGTCACACGATTCTTCATACGTGTGCCCAGGCTGCAGGATGCAGATTCCTCTCGCCTTCGGCGCGTTCCCCTTTTAGCATTCTTCTTCTATCTCTGCCATATCTGATTACCTACTCATGAAACACGCAACCTCTATCCATTTCCAAATTCAAAATATTATCGTAAGCCAAACTGCTCCTACGCTAGAATTACTATAGCATCATTGAAAACCCTTGTCAACTTTTGTTTTCTGACTACTCAGAATAAACGCATGAACGGAGAGAGGGACCTTTGTCTCTCATTATTTGGCAAGTTCATCAATTGCATCTAACATCTCGTTATCGTATAATACTTTCAGAACAGCAAGGATTACTGGTATCTCCTTTTCCAGTCTTCTTCC
>JALEVQ010000131.1 GCA_022788205.1 Robinsoniella sp.
GATTCGTGGTATAATAAAAAATATCCGAAAATATTTATATAGCTTAGAAGAACCATAAAGGAGTAGATAATTATGCGTATTACTTTTTTTGCAGCAAAAAGCTATGACAAAGAATCTTTTAACAAAATCAAAGATCGTTATCCGGAGCTGACTCTGGAATACTGGGAGACAGAACTCTCTCCAAAGACAGCCTCCTATGTGAAGGACAGTGAAGCCGTGTGTGCCTTCGTAAGCTCCGATGTCGGTGCTGAGACAATCCGTGTTCTCCACGAGCAAGGCGTAAAACTGGTTCTGATGCGCTGCGCCGGTTTCAACAACGTAGACCTGGAAGCAGCCACAAAGTATGGCATCAAGGTTATGCGCGTTCCTGGATATTCCCCGGAAGCAGTTGCGGAACATGCCATGGCTCTTGCGATGTCGGTCAACCGCCACATCCACAAGGCATACCTCAGAGTGAGAGAAAACAACTTCAGCCTGCAGGGACTGGTCGGTGTAAACTTTTATGGAAAAACTGCCGGCATTATCGGAACTGGAAAAATTGGAGCGGCGATGGCAAAAATCTGCCATGGATTTGGTATGAATGTGATTGCATACGATATGTACCAGAATCCAGATCTGGATTTTGTAAAATATGTGGAACTCGATGAACTCCTCGCCATCAGCGATCTGATCTCTCTCCACTGCCCTCTGATGGACAACACCTATCACATGATCAATCTGGAAACCATCAATAAGATGAAAGACGGTGTCATCCTGATCAACACTTCCCGCGGCGGTCTGATCAAGACAGACGATCTGATCAAAGGAATCCGTGAGCGCAAATTCTTCGGTGTCGGTCTTGATGTGTATGAGGAAGAGACAAAGAACGTGTTCGAGAACCGCGAGGACGATATCCTGGATCACTCCACGACATCGAGACTGCTCTCCTTCCCGAATGTCATCGTTACCTCTCACCAGGGCTTCTTTACCGAGGAAGCACTCGGCGCCATCAGCGAGACAACCATGAACAACGCGATCGCTTTCTTAAAAGGCGAGACTGCAGGGACAGAGCTGAACTAACCGTATATCCTTATCAGTATGATACGGAACTTTATCCTGTCAAGTTCTAAAAAAACTGCCGCAGAACAGATATCCATCTTCTGTTTTGCGACAGTTTTTGATTTTTATTGAAATTTTATATTTTCTGAATATTTGCTCATTTAGAGCACCGATGAAAGCGCTCCTGCTATCGCAGCACGCACATAGTCGATACTTCCTGCGGACATGCTGAATTCATCCAGCCCCATCTCAACAAGCTTTTCCGTCGCCTTGACGTCACCCGCCATCTCACCGCACATACCCACTTTAATTCCCTGTGCGTGACCTGCACGGATGATGTGTGCGATGGCTTTTAAGACAGCAGGGTGAAAATAATCGTAGCGGTCTGCGATCTTTTTGTTTCCTCTGTCTACTGCGAGCAGATACTGGGTCAGATCGTTGGTACCGATGCTGAAGAAATCTGCTTCTTTGGCAAACTCCTCGGCGAGAAGAACGCTTGCCGGTGTCTCCATCATCATGCCCAGCTCGATCGCCTCATCATATGCGATGTCCTGCGCTGCCAATTCCTTCTTACATTCTTCCACCAGTGTTTTTGCCTCTCTGAGTTCTTCCAGCGAGATGATCATCGGGAACATGATTCTCACATGTCCAAAGGCGCTGGCACGCAGAATTGCGCGAAGCTGTTCCCGAAACATTTCTTTTTTGTCAAGCGAAATTCGAATGGCTCTCCATCCTAAGAATGGATTTTCTTCTTTTTCAAATTCAAAGTAAGGCAGCGCCTTGTCTCCTCCAATGTCCAGTGTGCGGATCGTCAGCTCCTCCGGGCAAAGTGTGGCTGCCTCTTTGTAGACCTGATACTGTTCTTCCTCTGTCGGAAAATGAGTATTTTCCATATATAACAGTTCACTGCGGAACAAGCCTACACCGTCGATCTTCATCTCAAGTGCTTTCTTGATTTCTTCCACATTTCCCACGTTTGCGCAGAGGAAAATCCGCTTTCCTTCTTTTGTCACAGCCGGCTGATTTCTCAGTTTTTTCAGCCGCACACGCTCCTGATCATATGCTTCTTTCTTTGCCTGGTACCTCTCAAGCGTCTCTTGGTCAGGATCTGTCACAATGACACCTTTCTCGGCATCCATACAGACCATCATGCCGTCCTCCAACTTAGAGAGAATCCCTTTCACACCCACTAAAGTCGGGATATTCATACTTTTTGCGATGATGGATACATGGCTTGTCACGCCGCCTTCCTCCGTGAGAATCCCTTTCACCAATTCAGGAGAAAGTTTTACGGTGTCAGACGGGTATAGATCCTTCGCCGCCACAATTGTCTCCTCTTTCAGATTCCCCAGATCAGGCAGTGTGACACCTTTTAATTTTGCCATCAGACGTTTTCCGATATCTTTGATGTCGGCGCCTCTCTCCTTCATGTACGCATCATCCATCGCCTCAAAGATAGCCGCAAACTCATCGATCATCTCCTGAAGTGCAAGCTCAGCATTCTTTCTCTCCGCACTGATCTTTGCCTCCACTCCCTCGTGCAGAGTAAAATCACCTGCAATCTCGAGATGTGCTGCAAAAATTTCGTTTTCAGCTGCCAGCACTTCGAGTTCCCTGATCACTTCTTCCCTTGCATCCTCAAATCTTTTTTGCTCTTCCAAAATCTGATTTTCACAGATCGCTGCTGGATTTGGACTCAGATCTGGCTGCAGATATTTATATATGGCTGCAACTGCGATTCCCCTCGATGCTGTCTTCTCAACATGTATCTCCTGCATATCTATTCTCCCAATCCACTTTCAATCAGAGCAACAAGTGTCTGCAGATCCTGCTCTTCGCTCTCCCCTGTACACTGAATCTCAATCTCTGATCCTGTCTTGATGGCTGCTGCCATGATGTTTAAGATACTCTTTGCCTGAATATTTTTATTTCCATAGACGATGATCACATTTGATCTGCATTTTCCTGCTGCCTGAGCAAGAATCGATGCCGGTCTTGCATGAAGACCAGACGGATTTTTTACTGTCACTTTCTGAGATACCATATGTAATTCCTCCTGATTTTTTCTCTTTTTATTTTGTTCCTTCTTTTTCTATCTCTTTATACTTCTACCCCAAAATGCTCAAATAAAATTTTCTCTGCCTCTGCATTCCACAGACCTCTGTTCTTCTTGCATGCCTCATCCAGTTTTTTGAACAATGGATCAGTCTGTCCCAACTTCTCAAAATCCTCGATTGCAGTCAGCGGCATATCAAACTGTGTGTATGTCAGCTTCTTTCCGCCAGGAATTTTCGGCAGGTTCAAGGTCGCCTCCGCGATACTGTCGATTCCTCCGACATGGGTTACCATGACAGCCGGTTCAATCTTTCCCTGCGCTGCAAGATTATTTGCCTCGATCAGATCATCGTTGTTGCCGCCTGTCGTGCCTAAAATGTGAGCGCTGGTATAGTGGACATTGTATAAGTTGACCTCTGCCTTGAACTGGTTGTCTGTCGGACCTGCAAAGAAATTCATGCATCCGTCGAAAGCGAGAAGCTGATCTCCCAACTCGGCAACGAAACGATTTGGAACGTAGACAAACACATCGTCATATCCCTTTCCGCCTGTGATGTCTCTGAGCTCTTTGACCGGATCTGCCATTTTTGCTGTGTTCACATACAGAAGCTCCACGCCATTCTTTGCCGCAAATTCCTCTGGAATCACTTCTCTTGCACGGGCAATCTTGGCATCATCGATATCTGTCACCACAATTCTTCTCGGTTTGTTTTCGAACTGAATTCCGTAGCTCACAGCGCCCAGTCCCATCGGTCCGCATCCTCCGAGGATGATGATATCTCCGCCCTCTTTTGTGCCGCCTGCAAGGTCATGGTTTCTCTTGTTAGTGTGATAGTTTCCATGGTATCCTCCGATGATACAGCTCATCGGCTCTCCTAAAGATGCCTCGAAGAAGCTGTCCCCTTCGTATGGCATCAGACATCCAAGCTCCATCACCTCGTGAGGGATGATGCAGTAGGTGCAAGCTCCTCCGAAATACTCATAAGAATAACCTGGAGATGCGAGACTTCCCTTATAGTTCAGTGCCGGCTGCTGCGCAAATTTCATTCCAGGCTTGAACTGATCTTTCCACTTCTCTCCCACTTCTACGATCATACCTGCAAACTCATGTCCAATGATGATCGGGTTGGTGTCAATATTCTGCGGTGCTCTTTTATGTTTCTTTCCCTGCTCGGCAAGTTTGTAGGTGGACATGCAGATACTGTCACTCATGACTTTTACAAGGATCTCATCTTC
>JALEVQ010000009.1 GCA_022788205.1 Robinsoniella sp.
GTGTCGCTGATTTTCGCCGTGGCAGTGGCGCTGCTGTAATCCACAGCCTCGAAGTTGCCGCCGGTGATGCCCGTAACAGTGCCGGTCAGCGTGCTCGCGTCGAGGTACGGATCCTCTCCGTTCTCATTGCGCACATCGACAGTGCCGCTGGTTGAACCGACCGCAATGTTGACGGTGTAGTCCGTGCCGCCCACATTCACCGTTGCCACAGCATCCGTCTGGGCCGCATTGGACAGGGTGACGGTGTAGGTCACATACGCTTCGCCCTCGCTGATGTCCGACGCAGAGAGTTCGATCGTAGTCGTGTCGATGGTATCGCTGATTTTCGCCGTGGCAGTGGCGCCGCTGTAATCCACAGCCTCGAAGTTGCCGCCGATGATGCCCGTAACAGTGCCGGTCAACGTGCTCGCATCGAGGTACGGATCCTCTCCGTTCGGATTGGGCACTTCGACGGTACCGCTGGTTGAACCGGCCGCAATGTCGACTCTGTAGTCCGTGCCGCCCACATTCACCGTTGCCACAGCATCCGTCTGGGCCGCATTGGACAGGGTGACGGTGTAGCTCACATACGCTTCGCCCTCGCTGATGTCCGACGCAGAGAGTTCGATCGTAGTCGTGTCGATGGTGTCGCTGATTTTTGCCGTGGCAGTGGCGCTGCTATAATCCACAGCCTCGAAGTTGCCGCCGGTGAAACCGGTGACGGTGCCGCTCAGCGTGCTGGCATCGAGGTACGGATCCTCTCCGTTCTCATTGCGCACTTCGACGGTACCGCTGGTTGAACCGGCCGCAATGTCGACTCTGTAGTCGGTGCCACCCACATTCACCGTTGCCACAGCATCCGTCTGGGCCGCATTGGACAGGGTGACGGTGTAGCTCACATACGCTTCGCCCTCGCTGATGTCCGACGCAGTGAGGGAGACTATGGTGGTATCTATGGTGTCGCCGATTTCCGCCGTGGCGGTCGCGCCGCTGTAGTCCACAACATCGAAACCGCTGCCGGTGATGCCAGTGACGGTGGCGGTCAGCGTACTTGCGTCGAGGTACGGATCCTCGGCGTTGGGGTTGGGAACAAGGATGCTGCCCGAGGTAGCTCCGGCGGCGATGTCAATGGAATAGTTGACGCTGCCCGCCTGCAATGTGACCACCGCGTTGCGCCTTGTAGGGCTGGTTAGCGTGACGGTGAAGGGTATGCTGGCATCCCCTTCGGTGACGTCCTTCGTTTCCAGGCTGAGCTTTGCGGTAATCGGAGGCGTGGAGAAGAACTCCACCAGGTTCAGAGGCTCGAGCGGATCCAGTATAAAGTTCTGCTGCCTGCCTCTGTTGGGACCCGTCCGGAACAGGATCGTGTAGCACTCGCCGGGAATGACGATGCTGTCCGTCTTGTCGCCGTTACCGAAGTAAATTCTGTTACCGTCAGCGTCAACCACGATGATGCTGTCGGGATCCTCCAGACCGACGATGTTCAGTCCATAGTAGGTGTAAGGCGCTTCCATGTCCTCGGGAAGTGTGGCATCCAGCTGCGCGCCGTCGGAGAGGAAGACATTGATCTCGCTCTCCTCGCCCATACTGATGTTGGCGATCTGACCATACAGCGCACCATGGATGTTGATCACGCTCTTCTCCTCCAGCGTGATGACCGCGCCTTCATCGAGAGTCAGTAAACCATCCTTCATGATGTTCAACACGGCTTCTTTGCCGAGGTGAACCGACTGCACATGCTGGTAATCATCGCTCAGTTCCAGCTGTTCGTCGAAAGCATTGCTCTCGCTCTCCTCACCCATACTGATATCGGCGATCTGACCATACAGCGCACCATGGATGTTGATCACGCTCTTCTCCTCCAGCGTGATAACCGCGCCCTCATCGAGGGTCAGTAAACCATCCTTCATGATGTTCAACACGGCTTCTTTGCCGAGGTGAACCGACTGTACATGCTGGTAATCATCGCTCAGTTCCAGCTGTTCGTCGAAAGCATTGCTCTCGCTCTCCTCGCCCATACTGATGTCGGCGCTCTGACCATACAGCGCACCATGGATGTTGATCATGCTCTTCTCCTCCAGCGTGATGACCGCGCCTTCATCGAGGGTCAGTGAAGCATCCTTCATGACGTTCAACACGGCTTCTTTGCCAAGGTAAACCGACTGCACATGCTGGTAATCATCACTCAGTTCCAGCTGTTCGTCAGCTTTCAGCGTGAATGAAGTGGGATCCGGCATCTGCTCCGCTGCGCAGTTCAGGCGCAGGAAGAGAAGCAATACAAAAACCAGGCAGAAACGTGTCTTCATACATTTGCTTCCATAATTAAAATGTTTCTTAGGCACTTTACCTTTCTTTTCCAACATAACTACCTCCTTTTTTGAAAGATGTCTGTTCTTCATCATTCCTTTTACATTTTTTTGTTTCTGTATATTTACTCTTTGAGTGACGTCTCCTTTCTTTAAGTTTTCATACTTTCGAGAGAGACATCTCTGTTCCCGAATAAGTTGCTTTTCTAGTTTCTTTAATCTTGCCGATTTGTTAATGTTCTTATACGTTTTACCATTGGAAACAATAGCAAAATCCTTCAAACCAAGGTCAATACCAATTCCCTCGTTAGAGTTATTAGCAATCTTGGCATCAGGAATTTCTACAAGAACAGAAACATAAAGAAGGTATCCTTTTTCTTTGATACGTACCCAACCTAAAGTTGGAATGTTGATACGATGCCTTTCGCAAGAACAGTCCTTTGGATTATTCTTAACGAAGTACATCTTTACATCCGATTTCCCTTTCTTTTTGTAATTAGGGAAAGCACTCTGATGTTTGAAAAATCTTGTAAAAGCAATACTTCCACATTCGATGGAATGCTTTACCGATTTTGAACTTACTTCCTTAATCCAAGAATACTCTGGATGATTTGGAAGATACTCGTTGTTAAGCCACACACTAAACGACTTGCCACTCATAAACTTTTCGCCATTAGCATAAAGTTCTTTATTGTGAGTAAGATAGAAGTTATAGATGTATCTACAAGTTCCTATCGTCTTTCGTATCTTGACTTTCTGTCCTTCTGTTGGATTTATTTCCGTCTTGAAGCTCTTTAGCGATTTTCTCATCTCTTTCTATTTGTTTTTTATACTTACGAAGTCCACACAACCTACAGGAAAAAACGTGAAGGATCGAAACAAGATCCTGTACAAGTTCTTCCTGCGGCGATCGTTCTTCATTATTTACTATCACAATGGTTGTATTAAACTTTATACAGAATTTTTCAAACCAGTCATAACCAAATCTGATCAATCTGTCCCTATGTGTGACTATGATGACCTTGATTTTTTCTTCCATTACTTCATCTAATAGTTCATTCCATTTTTTACGGTTATAATTTAGTCCACTTCCATAATCTTCCATGCATTGGTCTACAATAATTCCTTTGGCATTACAAAACTGTCGCAAAAAAGATACTTGGTTTTGCAAATCATCCTTTTGGTTTCTTGTAGACACTCTGGCATAGATTACAGTTTGGCGATTGTCATTTTCTGTGTTTATACCTTTGAACTGAAGATATTGGTCGTAAGTGTAATAACGCCTATCAGTTGGAGTTCGGTTTGCTTTCAATGTGCCTTCTCTGTCCCATCGCTGAAGTGTTTTCACTGAAACACCTAACAATTCGGCAAAGTCTTTTGGTTTGTAATTTGTGATATTTGATGTATTCATAATTATATACTCATTTGAGTATATTTAAACACATTTAACTACATTTTACAACATTTTTGATTACTCAATAATTCTCCTGCTTCTCTATTTCACTAACCCTATAATCTGCTTTACATCCTCAAACCCGTTCTTTTCCAGATAGGATTCAATTCCCTGTGCGATCTCCACCGTAGCTGTCGGCTTGAAGAAATTCGCTGTTCCCACAGACACCGCCGTAGCCCCGGCAAGCAGAAATTCCAGCGCATCCTCCGTGTTTGTGATGCCTCCCATTCCAATGATCGGCACCTTCACAGCGTTTGCCACCTGATATACCATGCGCACTGCCACCGGCTTCACCGCAGGGCCTGACAGTCCTCCTGTTTTGTTGGCGAGCGCAAAACATCTGCGGTTGACATCAATTTTCATTCCTGTCAGCGTGTTGATCAGCGAAAGTGCGTCTGCTCCGCCTGCCTCCGCCGCCTTTGCCATCACCGTGATGTCTGTGACATTCGGGCTCAGCTTCATGATCACTGGCTGTTTTGCTCTCTTTTTTACTTCTCTCGTGATCGCCTCCACTGCATGTGGATCCTGACCGAAGGCGATCCCGCCTTCCTTCACATTCGGGCAGGAAATATTGATCTCCAGAAGATCTACCGGCTCCTCTGCCAGGCGTTCCACCACCTCGCAATAATCCTCCGTCGTCTTGCCGCAGACATTGACCACGATCTTGGTATCATATTTTTTCAGGAAGGGAATGTCCCGCTTGCAAAATACATCGATTCCTGGATTCTGAAGTCCGATCGCATTGATCATTCCCCCGTAGGTTTCAGCGATACGCGGGGTCGGATTGCCCGGCCATGGCACATTTGCCACACCTTTTGTCACCACGGCTCCCAGACGGCTTAAATCCACAAATTCGCTGTACTCTTCGCCTGATCCGAAGGTTCCGGAAGCTGTCATCACTGGATTTTTCAGTGTCACCCCCGCAATATCCACACTCATGTTTATCATAATTCCACCTCCGTCGACAAGAATACCGGGCCATCTTTGCAGATGCGCTTATTGTGTACATGTGAATGGTCATCAATCTCCTTCGATTTGCACACACATCCAAGACATGCGCCGATTCCACAGGCCATCCGCTCTTCCAGAGACAGCCAGCACTCTATCTGATGTTCTTCTGCGTACGCTTTCAGAGCGCGCAGCATCGGTGTCGGTCCGCAGGCATAAATCACATCCGCTTCCAGAGCATTTTCACGGATTGCATCGAGCACATTCCCCTTCGTCCCCGCACTTCCGTCCTCCGTCGCTAAAAATAAAGCACCCTCTTTTTTCAGTTCCTCTGTCAGAAACAGTTCATCGCGGTATCCCACAACGATCTGTTTTTCTCCCTTCAATTGCTTGCTCAGCTCCACCATAGGCGGTATTCCGATTCCGCCTCCAATCAGGAATGCTTTCTTGCCGTCTTCCATGCGATCCAGCGGGAACCCATTTCCGAGCGGTCCCATCACCTCGACGGTGTCTCCTGCCGTCATCTTTGAAAACTCTTCTGTCCCCTTTCCCGCAATACGGTATACAAGACGCAGCGCCTGTCTCTCCGTGTCAACCTCACAGATGCTGATCGGTCTTGGCAAAAGACGGCTGCCGTCATTGCAGTACACAGAGACAAACTGTCCCGGTTTTGCCTGCCCTGCAATCTGTGGCAGGCAAATCCACATACTATAGATCGCTGTTGCGATCGTCTCCTGCGAAAGAATTGTTCCAAGTTCTTTTACTTTTGCTGACATGTTACACATCCTTATCTGTTATTTAATGCCTGTGCGATATCTTCCCGCATATCTTCCACTGCTGCTCTCGACGCCTCGCCAAAGTGCTCTGCACCGAATTTTGCATATTTCTCTTGTTTGTATGCCGCGATGATTCCTCTGGAAGAATTGACAATGGCACCCAATCCATCTTCATTGAAGAAATGGACGAGATCCTTTCCTTTTCCGCCCTGAGCGCCGTATCCCGGCACAAGAATATAAGATTTCGGCATTACTTTTCTGAGCACTTTTCCCATCTCTGGATAGGTTGCCCCTACAACTGCTCCGATGTAGCTGTATTCATCACCCATGCACTCTTCGCCCCACTGTGCGACCTTCTCTCCTACCAGTTCATACAGCGGCTTCCCGTCAATCAGCTGATCCTGAAATTCTCCGCTGGAAGGATTTGAAGTTTTTACCAGAATAAACAATCCTTTTTTCTCTGTCTTGCACACATCAATAAATGGCTTCACACCGTCCGATCCCAGATATGGGTTGACGGTTGCAAAATCCTCGTCAAATCCGGCATACCATTTGCTTCCCACCTGCACTTTTCCCAGATGTCCCACGGCATACGCTGCGGAAGTGGAGCCGATATCGCCTCGCTTGATATCTCCGATCACAACCAGATCTTTCTCCCTGCAGTAATCCACTGTCTTTTTGAATGCCTTTAATCCCTCAATTCCAAACTGCTCATACATTGCAATCTGTGGTTTCACAGCCGGTATAATATCATAAGTATGATCAATAATCTCCTTATTATACTGCCAGATTGCCTCTGCGGCACCCTCAAGCGTCTCTCCAAATTCAGCAAATGCCTTTTTCTGGATATGCTCCGGAATATAATTCATCATCGGATCCAATCCTACTACAATCGGTGCATTTGTCTCTTTGATTTTGCGGATTAATTTCTGTATCATGCTTTCTTATCCTCCTCGTTTTTTTGGCTATATACAATTCTTCCATCACAGATCGTCGCCATCACCATGCCTTTTACTTTTTTTCCGTGGAACGGCGTATTCTTTCCCTTGGAAGCGAACTGACTTTTGTCGATCACATACTCCTTCTCCGGGTCAATGACCACAATATCTGCGTCTTTGCCCTCCTCAAGGCTTCCCTTATCAATGCCTAGAATTTTTGCCGGATTGTAGCTCATCTTTTCCGCCATCTGCATTGGCGTCAAGATGCCAGGCTGTACCAGATTCGTGACAGTCAGCGCCACCGCCGTCTCAAGCCCTACGATTCCAAACGGTGCTTTCTCAATCGGCTGCCGCTTCTCCTGCTCGCTGTGCGGAGCGTGATCTGTGGCAATCACATCCATGATGTCCTCTTTCAATCCCTGCCGCAGTGCCTCCATATCCTCCCTTGTGCGGATCGGCGGATTCATCTTATAATTTCCGTCTGCCCCCGGGATATCATCAGAACAGAGTGAAAAATGGTGCGGGCAGACTTCTGCACTCACCGAGATTCCCTCCTCCTTTGCTTCCTTTACCATGCGGACGCTGTCCTTCGTGGAACAGTGGCACAGGTGGAGATGGACACCCGTCTCTTTCGCAAGCAGGATATCTCTTGCCACAATCACATCCTCCACACTGTTGGTGATACCTGGAACATTCATCTCCCTTGCATTGTCGTCATCGTTGAAGACGCCTCCGTGTACAAGGTTGATGTCCTCGCAGTGTGCAAGGACAGGAATCCCAAGTCTCGCTGCGATCTCCATCGCCTTGCGGTACAGATCGGAGTTCATCACAGACTTTCCATCCTCGCTGATCGCAGGTGCTCCCATCGATACCATTCCCTCAATATCGGCAAGCTCCTCACCTTTTTGACCTTTTGTGATTGCGCCTGCCTGCAGGACATGAATCGGTGCTTCCATCTCTGCTTTTTTGTGAACATATTTGACACGGAACCCATCATCGACTGTCGGCTTTGTATTCGGCATCGCAACGATCGTGGTAAATCCTCCCCTCGCCGCTGCCTTCGCACCTGTCTCCACAGTCTCTTTATACGTGAGTCCCGGATCTCTCAAGTGAACATGAAGATCAATCAAACCCGGCATTACATAACATCCATTGGCATAGATGATTTGATCGGCATCTGCCTTAATATCCTCTGACACCTTCTGGATTTTTCCCCCACTGATGAAAACATCCATCTCCTGATCCGTCTTTGTCGCCGGATCAAGGACTCTGCCGCCTTTTATTAAAATCGTCATTTTTTCATTCCTTTCCGCATAGTATAGCATAACCAGTTATCCGCTGCACTTCTTGTCCCAATAATGTGTTACGTCTCTTTGTTATTTATAGTCATATTATTTTACCATACTCAAAACTGTGCCGCAACCTTTTCCCTCGAAAAACTGTGAACAAAACTTTATCCGCGCTCCCATCTCACACAAAAACTGCCGCAGACATCTTCTTTTTCCCGTATGTTTCTCACATACACACAAAGTTTCTGTCCGCGGCAGCTTTCCTCTTTTCTAACTTTTTTGCCGTCTGCTTTTCTCTTTTTTCTATTTTCTCTCTGCCGTCTGCTTTTCCGTCAGTTTTCCCATTTCAGGGTAAATGTACTTCCTTTTCCCGGCAAACTCTCCACGCTGATCTCGGCGCCTAAGTATCCCGCCCCATGCTTCACAATGGAAAGTCCAAGTCCGGTTCCTCCGATCTCTTTGGAGTGACTCTTATCCACGCGATAGAATCTCTCGAAAATTCGTTTCTGGTGAGCCATCGGGATTCCAATTCCCGTATCTTTCACTGTGATCTTCGTGACATTCTCTTCCTTTTGCACTTTCACTTGCACATTTCCACCTTTTTTGTTATAGCGGATCGCATTGTCACACAGATTGTAAAGCACCTCGTCCAAGATCGGTTTCTCCACCTCGCGTATCATCGTTTCTCCCTCAAGTCTCAGCTCGACTCCCATCTTTTCTGCCTCCGGGCGAAGGCGATCTAAGATATCCCGTGCCATCTCAAGCAGATCTGCCTCCTCCTTCTCATATGGGATGCCGCCTTCATCGAGCTGTGAGATTTTGATCACATCGCTGACAAGCGTGATCAGCCTCTGTGCCTCCTGGAAAATGCGATCTGCAAATTTTTTCATATCCTCAGGTTTCACCATGCCATCGCGCATGATTTCTGCAAAACCTGAGATAGAAGTCAGCGGCGTCTTCAATTCATGCGACACATTTGCTGTGAATTCTCTTCTGAGTTGTTCCAGCTGTACTTTTTCTGTACTGTCAATCATCAGGAGAACGGCTCCCTTTTTCTTTCCCCCGTCAAAGACAGGATTTGCGATGATCTGGCAGGAAAGACCGTCGAGATCCATCAGCGCTTCGTGGTGGTTTCCGCCCAGAACCGCCTCCACCGTCTCCATAAAAATCTTACTTCTGTTCAGCTCCAACACATTTTGTCCCACCGATGCTTTCTGAACACCCAGCATCTCAAGACCACTTTTGTTGAAAGAGAGAAGATTGCCATGTGCGTCCATAACAAACAATCCCTCCTCCATGTGCTCTGTAATCAACGTAAACTCCTCCTGCTGACTTCGCGCCATCTCCAGCTGCTCACGGATGGTGCTCTGCTGTCTGCTGATCTTTGTGAGCAGAGGTGCCACCTCATCGTAAACTTCATTCTGTTCCGGTTTTTCCAGATCCAGCTGGTTGAGTGGCTGTACAATCTTCTTTGAAAGTTTCGACGCAAAAAATGCGGACATCACGCTGATCAGCACAAAGATTGCCACCAATGCCGGTACCAGGTCCTGTAACAGGCTGATCACGTTGTCTTGGTTGCTTGACACGCGCAAAACTTTGCCGTCGCTCAAACGCAGGGCATAATAGATCGTATTTTGCTGCAAGGTATCTGACTGTCTTGTCGCCTTGCCCGATCCGTTCTTTAGGGCATCTTGTATTTCCTGACGGTCTGCATGATTTTCCATTGCCCCTTCATCTGCATAGTTGTCATACAAGACCGTTCCATCTTCATCCACAAGTGTCACTCTGTCATTTTTTTTGGATACCTGCTCAAGAGCATCCTGTCCCACGCTCTCCACCGCAATTGCCAGATACTTGGCCTCTTTTTCGAGTTCACCTTCCAGCTGTGTCCCGAAAGATTGGTATAAGATTGCAAGAATACATACCACACCGATCAGAAAGACCGATGAAGAAACAATCCAAATCGAATGCAAAATCTTTTTTGTCATAAATTTCCTCCTCCGATCTTATATCCCACTCCGCGGACTGTCTCAATGTATTCGCCCGCTTTTCCAAGCTTTTGCCGTAAACTTCGGATATGTACATCTACCGTTCTGCTCTCGCCGTCAAATTCATATCCCCAGATCTGATTTAAGAGCTGTGACCGTGTAAACACCATCTCTCTCTTTGACACAAGAAGGCTGAGCAGCTCAAATTCTTTCAACGTCAAAGTGATCGGCTCATCATCTACCTTCACGATGTGCTGCGAAGGACAGATGTACAGAGAACCGATCTGATATTCCTCTATCTTTTCTTCACTTGCTGTTCTTCTGAGCAATGCGCGGATTCTGGACAGAAGTTCCATCATCCGAAATGGCTTCGGGATATAGTCATCTGCGCCGCTGTCCAGCCCCCGCACCGTATCGTACTCGCTGCCCTTTGCCGTCAGCATGATAACAGGAATTTTTTTTGTGGAAGCCGAACTGCGCAACTTCTTCAAAATACTAATTCCATCTTCCTCCGGCAGCATAATGTCGAGCAGCACAAGAGAAGGTATCCTCTGACTAAGTGCTTTCCAAAATTGACTTGGTCTTGCGAATCCTTCTGCCTCCATGCCCTGACTGTTCAGCGTGTACGTCACAAGTTCTCGGATACTGTCGTCATCCTCCAGTAAATAAATCACGTCACTCACCTCATTTTTTGCTTTTCTCTGCGCCCTGCTATTTTCCCAGATGATGCTCGCTGCTTTTGTGAATTCCTGTAATGGAATACTGAACCCATTCTGCCACGTTGACTGCGTGATCTCCGATACGCTCAAAATATTTTGCAGCCATCAGAAGATCGAGTGCCGGCTCTGCATCCACATTTTGACTGCGCACAAAATCCATCAGTTCCTGTTTTACTTTCAAAAACAGATCATCCACCTCATCATCCTTGTCAATCACATTCTGCGCAAGCTGCATATCTTTTTTTACGAAAGCTTCGATACTCTCTGTCACCATAGAGACCGTCTTTTTTGCCATGTCTGTGATGCGGATACGTCCTCTCCACTCACTCTGGGCAATATATGGAACAAGCTCCACAATATCTGCTGCCTGATCTCCGATGCGCTCCATGTCAGAAATCATCTTCAGTGCTGCTGAGACCGCACGCAGGTCGCGCGCCACCGGCTGCTGGTGCAAAAGCAGCCGCATACATTTTGTCTCAATCTCTCTCTCCATCTGGTCGATCTCTGTCTCCAGTGAAAAGACGCGCGTCTCCAACTTTTCATCCAACTCTTCAAGTGAACGCGCAGAAAGAGAAATTGCCTCTTCACAGAGGCTTCCCATTTTAATCATCGAAATATGCAATTCTTCCAACTGCTCATCAAACTTTGTTCTTGTCATATCAACCAAATCTCCCCGTAATATAGTCTTCTGTTCTCTTATCCTTCGGCATGGAAAACATCTGATCCGTGTCGCCGTATTCTACAACCTCTCCCAGCAGGAAAAATGCTGTCTTGTCTGAAATTCGTGCTGCCTGCTGCATGTTATGTGTCACCATGACAATCGTGTAATCTTTCTTCAGCTGTGCGCATAGATCCTCAATCTTCGAAGTCGAGATCGGATCAAGTGCACTTGTGGGCTCATCCATCAAAAGCACATCCGGTCCTGCTGCAAGTGCTCTGGCAATGCACAGTCTCTGCTGCTGTCCTCCAGAAAGTCCCATCGCATTTTTCTTGAGACGATCTTTGACTTCATCCCAGATCGCTGCACCTTTCAAAGCATTTTCCACAATTTCATCCAACTTTACCTTTGATCGGATTCCCTGAAGCTTTGGACCGTATGCAACATTCTCATAGATGCTCTTCGGAAATGGATTCGGCTGCTGAAACACCATACCGACTCTCTGGCGCAGAGAGATCGCATCCATATCTCGAAAGATATCTCTGCCATCAAGTGTCACCTTTCCGTCGATCGTCACACCTTCCTCCAGATCATTCATCCTGTTAAGTGTCTTCAAAAAAGTGGATTTTCCGCATCCGGACGGACCGATCAGCGCAGTCACTTCATGCGGAAGGATTGAAAGACTGACATCTTTTAAGGCATGAAACTGCCCATAATGCAGATTTAATTTTGAAACCTCAAATTTGCTTTCCACGTTTTATTTTCCTCCTATTTTCCGTTCCATGCGCCGTCCCAGTACACGCGCACCGATGCTGAATGCGAATACCAAAATCAGCAAAACTGCCGATGAAAAGTTTGCAATCTGAACAGAATCCGCACCGATTGCCTCTGTCCGGCTTGCCCAGATATGAAGTGCCAGGGTTTCCCCAGGTCTAAATGGATTCAGTGGACATGTCGGAGATGTCAGATCCCAATTGTTCCAGTTGATGTCCGTGCTCATTCCTGCTGTGTACAGAAGTGCTGCTGCCTCACCGAACACACGCCCTGCTGCAAGGATAATACCTGTCAGGATTCTCGGCATACATGCCGGGAGCAGGACACGCTTGATCGTCTGCCAGTGTGTTGCTCCGAGTCCCATACTTCCCATGCGATATCCTTTCGGCATCGAGAGCATTGCATCCTTTGTTGTTGTCGCAATCAGAGGCAGATTCAAAATCGAGACGGCAAGTGCACCCGAGGCGAGATTCCATTTTGCTCCCACCATCACAATGAAGACCAGATAGCCAAACAATCCCACTACAATAGAAGGAAGGGAAGAAAGCGTCTCAATACAAATTCCTAAAAAATTTGTCAATTTTCCAGGCTTCGCATACTCAGCCAGATACACTCCTGTGGCAATTCCAAGCGGAACGCTGACAAGCAAAGATAAGAACACCAGGTAAATCGTGTTAAACAGCTGGTTGCCAATTCCCTTTCTGCTAAATGATAACATATATGGCTCGAATCCTGCAATACCCCTGCCGATCACGAGAAGTGCAATGCCTGCAAGAAGAAGAAGGAAAAAACCTGCGACCGTCACAAATACTGCTGTCATGATGCGGTCAATCTGCTTTGCCTTTTTATTTGTTTCCATCCTTTTCTTCTCCTTTCTGTGCCACAATTCGGTGAATGATAAAGATAAACAGCAGCGAAATCAAAAACAGCAACAACGCCATCGTCCAGAGTGCTGTGTTGTACTCTCCACCTTCCATCGCACCTCCCATATCGGAGGCAATCGCGGAGGTCAGGTTTGTCGTGGGCGATAGGATGGATTTTGGAAAGGATCTCATCTTTCCGATCACCATGGCAACAGCAAGTGCTTCACCGAATGCACGCGCCAGTCCCATAATGATTCCTGTAAAAATACCCGGTTTTGCCGCTGGAAGTACAATCTGATAGATAACCTGCCATCTCGTCGCTCCAAGTCCATATGCTGCCTTTCTGTAGTCAATCGGCACACTCTTAATCGCATCTGCAGCGACGGTTGTGATCGATGGGAAAATCATGACAGCAAGTACGATTCCTGCCGCAAGGACAGAATATCCCATATTCAAATGAAACACTTTTTTGATTGCTGGCACCAGCGTTGTCAGTCCCACCCATCCATAGATGACACTTGGAATTCCCACAAACAATTCTACTGCTGGTCTAAAAAATTTGTTTCCTAATTTCGGTGAGATTTCTGTCATGAAGATTGCTGCAGCAAGACTGAAAGGCGTAGCGATGAGAAGTGCTAAACCACAAGTAGACAGCGATCCAACAATGTAGACCGCTGCGCCTACGCTTCCCCCTCCAGTGGAATTATCCGCCGGAGACCACTTGGAGGAGAATAAAAATTCAAAAATGCTATGTCCATACTTTGTGAAAGTGCCGCTCCCTTTATAGACCAAAAATGCTCCAATTGCCAGAGTCAGCACAATCACAAACAGTCCGCAGCAGGTAATCAAGCCACGCCAGAAATGTTCTTTCCAGAATAAACTTTTCTTTTCCATATTTGCTCCATACCGCATCTGCTGCGGCTTCATCAAGATGATTTCTTATCGCATCTTATCTCTCTACTGTCATCTTCGCTGTCACGCCATATCCCTGCTCTTCAATTCTCTTGCCGTACTCATCTCCTGTGATGAAATCGATGAATGCCTGTACAACCTCAGAAGCTTCTCCCTTTGTGTACATATGCTCATATCCCCATACTGGATAGGTTCCGTTGTATGTATTTTCCAGAGAAGGCTCTACACCATCGATCGCAACCACACTTACGGTATCGTTGTTCATCAGATATGGCAGTGCGATGTATCCGATTGCTCCTTCATTGTCCGCAACACTCTGAAGCAATGTTCCGGAATCATCTGTCTCCAGAGATCCACCTGAAAGCTCTTCGTTTCCGTCAAGCGCATACTCTTTGAACAGAGCGCGTGTTCCTGATGTCTGAGGGCGAGTGATTAAGATAATCTCCTCATCTGGTCCGCCTACTTCATTCCAGTTTGTCACCTCTCCTGTGAAGATGTCGATCAACTGTTCTTTTGTCAGGCTTGTAACGCTCTCTCCCACTTCTTTATTTACGATAGGAGCCATTGTGACAACACATACTTTGTGATCTACTAATTCTGCTGCTGCATCTGCTTCCAATTTTGTCTCTGCTGCTACGTCAGAGTTTCCGATATCCACGGAACCGTCAGATACCTGTTTCAAACCAGTGCCTGATCCTCCGCCGTTTAAAGTGATGGATACGTCAGGATAAAGCTCTTTAAACGCATCTGCTGCATCCTGAGCCAGAGGCAAAAGTGCGGAAGATCCAGAACCTGTGATACTTCCTGAAAGTTCCTGTGCACTCACTGCACCTGTCATACCTACTGCCATCACTGCTGCTAATCCTAATGCAAAAGCTTTTTTCATCATATCAATTCTCTCCTTTTTTATGAATCGGTTTTCATTTCTTGTTTTATTTCTTTGCTTTACAGAAACTATCTTACCGAAGCCATGTAAAATAGAAAATCTGGTTTATGTAAAATCTATGTAAAATTCATCCTGTTTTTGAGCAGAAATGTAAAATGGCAGACAGTATGCCGTACGGCATGCCGCACGAATGTCTGCTTTACTTGAGCGAATGAAAATGATATAATGAACGTAAAATGCGAATCTATCATTGCGCATAAAAGAGAAAAGGTGAAATCATTTATGGCAACTGTCGAAAACAAGTCCAAATCTGCTGTCATGCGCTGGGGTGAAAAACCGTATCGCTCTCTTGACTACGAGTTAAAACAGTGTTTTGGAGAAAAAGTGTACAAGCTTGCCCTGAACGGCGGTATGACCTGCCCGAACAGGGATGGAAAAGTCGGCACGAGAGGATGCATCTTCTGCAGTCAGGGAGGCTCCGGCGACTTCGCTGCCAGCGCTTCTCTATCGATCTCAGACCAGATTGACCTCGAAGAGCATCTACTTTCGAAAAAACGCCCCGTAAAAAAATATATTGCTTACTTTCAGGCCTACACAAATACATATGGGGAAGTTTCTTATCTGCGAAAAATCTTTTTTGAGGCGATCCGCCGACCAGAAGTCGTTGTCCTCTCCATTGCCACACGACCAGACTGTCTCTCCAGTGAAATTCTCGATTTATTGGCAGAGCTTAACCGCATCAAACCTGTATGGGTCGAGCTTGGGCTTCAGACTATTCATGAGAGGACAGCACAATTTATCCGCAGAGGTTATCCTCTTTCCTGTTTTGAGGAAGCTGTCCGCAATCTTCATCTGCGCGGTCTCACGATCATTGTCCACACGATTTTAGGACTTCCATATGAGACACACGACGACATGATCGAGACAATCTTGTATCTCAACCGCCAGCCGGTTCAAGGCATTAAACTACAGCTGCTTCATATTTTGAAAGAGACGGACCTGGCTGACTACTACGAACAGAATCCCTTTCATGTGATGGAAATGGAAGAATATGTTTCTCTGGTCGTTGATTGTCTAGAGGCTCTCTCCCCTGAGATCACTGTTCACCGTCTGACCGGAGATGGACCAAAGGATCTTTTGATCGCTCCTCTCTGGAGCACAAAAAAGCGCGCTGTTCTGAACGCCATCCATCAGGAATTAAAAAAACGAAATACATGGCAGGGGCGCATTCTGTAACTGTCTGAGTTCTCTGCAGTTACCGTAATTTTTTATAAAGGGGGCATTTTATGTCAGAACCACTTACTTTGTACAAATTGATTGTACTTTACATGCTGACAAGAGTGAATTTTCCTCTCACGAATTCACAGATTTCCAACTTCGTGCTGAATGCCGGATATACGACTTATTTCACATTACAACAGACATTCTCGGAGCTGGTAGAATCAAAATTGATCCGCTGTGAGACAATCCGAAACAGTTCTTACTATTACATCACAGACGCTGGAAGACAGACGCTGGGATACTTTGAACATATGATCTCAAAGGCGATCCAGAAAGACATCGATAACTATCTGAAACAAAATCGCCTGGAACTGCGCGATGAAGTTTCTGTCACATCCGATTTTTATAAGACAACAAACGGTGATTATGCTGTTCAGTGTAAAGTGACCGAGCGAAATACGACTTTGATCGATCTGACGTTAAGCGTGCCTGACAAAGAACAGGCATCTTCGATGTGTGTCAAATGGAAAGAGAAATGTCAGGAAATTTATGCTTACCTGATGAAAGAACTGATGTAGAAAAAGAAGAAGATGATGCCAAGGGAATTTTCCTGTGTCCATCATCCTCTTCTTTTTTATTCCTCGTGAATCCAGTCTAAATATTGTTTGATCTTTCGTTCGTATCCATTTTCTGAAGGCTGATAGAACTTCTGATCTCCCAGTTCCTCTGGCAGATATCTCTGTCTCGAGAAATGTTTCGGGAAATCATGGGCATATTCATATCCAATTCCATGCCCCAGATTCTGTGCCCCCTGATAATGGCAATCCTGCAGATGGGAAGGGACGGTTGTTTTTTTCTCTTTTACAGACTTCATGGCATCGTAGATTGCATTTGTCGCAGAATTGCTTTTTGGCGCTGTCGCAATATAGATTACTGCCTGAGCTAAGATCAGCTGTGATTCTGGCATTCCCACACGCTCAACCGCCTGCGCTGCCGCCACGGCAACCTGGAGCGCCATCGGATCTGCATTTCCGACATCCTCGGAGGCACAAATCATGATTCTGCGCGCGATAAAGGTGACGCTCTCCCCGGCGGAGAGCATTTTTGCAAGATAATAGACTGCCGCATCAGGGTCGGAACCTCGCATACTTTTGATGAAAGCAGATATCACATCGTAATGATTGTCGCCGTTCTTATCATAGTTCAGAACCCGTTTTTGAATACACTCGGAGAGAATCTCTGTCGTCAGATGGATCTTTCCATCTGCGCTCCTCTCTGTCGTCAGCACGCCGAGTTCCACCGCATTGAGCGCCATACGAGCGTCACCGCCGGCGAGGTCCGCCAAAAATTCTTCGGCATCTTTCTCGATCTCGGCATTATATGCCCCCATTCCGCGCTCTCGGTCATACACAGCCCGGTGGATCAAAGTCTGAATCTCTTCTTTTTTCAGCGGTTTCAGTTCAAAGACAACGGAGCGCGAGATCAATGCTCCATTTACCTCAAAATAAGGATTCTCTGTAGTGGCACCGATCAG
This sequence comes from Robinsoniella sp., assembly GCA_022788205.1. Taxonomy (GTDB): domain Bacteria; phylum Bacillota; class Clostridia; order Lachnospirales; family Lachnospiraceae; genus JAGZHZ01. The sequence goes on from JALEVQ010000009.1 coordinate 17,245, forward strand.
CGTGATCGTCCCATCCTCCACAAACGGAAGCAGATAATCCTGCTGTCCTTTGTTAAAGCGGTGAATCTCGTCTACAAAAAGGATCGTCTTTTTGCCGTACATTCCCCTGTATTCTTTTGCCTGAGCCACCACTTCCTCCATATCTTTTTTTCCTGCCACTGTCGCGTTGATCTGCTTAAATTCCGCACTGGTCGTATTGGCAATCACTTTTGCCAGGGTCGTCTTACCTGTTCCGGGCGGTCCGTAAAAGATGACCGACCCTAATTTGTCCGCCTTGATTGCACGGTAAAGCATCTTTCCTTTCCCGATGATATGCTCCTGACCGACTACTTCCTCGAGTGTTCTCGGACGAATCCGTGAGGCGAGCGGTGCCTCCGTCTCCATGTTTTTGCTTCTCGCATATTCAAATAAATCCATTCTTATCCTCTTCTCATTCCAAAATTAATTCGTCTACCGTGACAAACTCAAATCCTCTTGCCTGCAGCTGGTCTATGATCTGAAACGCTGCCTGCACAGAGGACTCATAACAGTCATGCAATAAGATAATATCATTTTCTTTCGCCTCCGTCACCACCTTATTCACAACCTGTGACACATTTTTTGTTGTCCAGTCGAGAGGATCGATCGTCCACATCACCGAAATCATATCGATCCCACAGTCCAGACTTTTATCCCAGCTGCCGAACGGCGGACGAATATAACATGTCGTCTCTCCTGTAATCTCTTTGACCAGATCACTTGTCATCACCATCTCCTCACACGCTTCTTGGGCCGGCAATTCGTCCACTTTCACATGGTGGTATGTATGATTTCCAATCAAATGTCCCTGATCTGACATCTGTTTGACAATCTCTTCATTCCCTTCGATATTCTCCCCGATCAGAAAAAAAGTCGCTGTCACCCTGCGCTCCCTCAGGCCTTCAAGCAGCATCGGTGTGTATACAGGATGTGGACCGTCATCGAAAGTCAAGGCAATTTTCGGTTTGATTGCCTCCTGCTCCTCCTCTACCACCGCCACCTGTGAGGAGATCTCATCTTTTTCTTTTTTCTCTGCCTTCCAAACCTGTAATGTCAAAATCGTCAAAAACAAAACTACGTTGATCATCGTCAAATTTTTGCGGATCTTTCTTCTCTTCACGATCTATGCACCCTCGCTCTTTCTCTCTAGAAATATATGAGAAAAAGATGGCTGCCATGCTTTTTCTTTTTCTGCTTTTTCTCTATACAGTCAAAAAGAAGCCACTGTCACGGCAGATGAGATATCTGCCGTGACAGTGGCTTTCTAAAGGTCGAATTTCGTTTTTCCCCTCCCAGGTAAAAATCGTCCTTCTCTTATTTATTTTGTGATCTCTGATTTTTCTACAGCTGAGTAAATCGTCAGCTGATCTGCGCGTGCATCTGTGTAAGATACGGTCTCAACATCGTCAAACAGGTTTGCAAACTGGTTAGACTGCATAACTATTGTCAGGATATTAGCGGTTGCTTTCTGCAGATCTCCTAAGCAGATGTTGTTATCTTTGTAGGAACCTTTGTAGTTGATTGTTGTTGTTCCATCTTCGTTTGCAACAACTTCTACTGCATCGCCCAGCTGTGCAATCAGCTCAGATACAGCAACCTCTGCCTCTGCGCCATCTTTAATTGTCGGACGAACTGCTGCTTCATAATCTTCTGTCTTCACAGTCTTTGTGATAACGGTGTCACCTGCTGGATCCAGAACGAACTCACCCCATGCTGTTGATGCCTGTGGTCCGAACCATCCCTGACCTACAGTAACTGCTGGATAGATGTCATCCTCACCGAAGGTTGGCTCCTGATCACAGAATCCTCTGATTGTGATATCTTCTACAGAGCTTCCTGGCATGATCAGGTCATTTCCTGCATGCATAGAGATAGATGGTGTGGACTGTCCGCCGCCCCAGTCTGTCATGATCAGACCGTCGAAGCCCCACTCACCGCGAGCCAGGTCTGTACACAGATCATAATCATCTGCTGCCGGAACACTGTTGTTCAGGTTGTAGGATGTCATGATTGCCATAGGTTTTGCACCTTTTACGATCATCTCAAAGCCCTTCAGATTAATTTCACGGAAGGTTCTCTCTGTGATGGTATTGTTCTCTGTTGTTCTGCTGTTTTCCTGCTGATTTCCTGCATAGTGTTTGATCGTCACACCGATACCTGCGTTGGACTGGATACCAGCTGTCTCAGCCATACCGATAGCACCTACCAGATATGGATCCTCTGAGTAGTACTCAAAGTTACGTCCGCAAAGTGGATTTCTGTGGATATTTAATCCAGGAGCCAGCCACAGCGTTACGCCGTACTCTTTCAGCTCTTCTCCAACACCTGCACCCATAGCTCTTACTACTTCTGTATCCCAGCTCTGTGCTAACAGAGTTCCGATCGGCCATGCTGTACAGAACTGATAATATGTTCCATCTTCTCTCTCTTCTTCTTTTGTAATACGAAGACCTGCAGGTCCATCAGCGAGAACGATGTTCGGAATCTTCTTGGACTCAATATAGATACCTGCTGTCTCACCTGCAGCACCTGAAACGGCATTTGCCTGTGCTCCGACCATAGCGCCTTCTCCAACGCCGTCAGCGTTTGCAGAAGCTGCGCCTGCGGACTGTCCGTTTGCGTTAGGAAGTTTATTTCCACCGATTACGATATCTGCCATCTGGCTTACTGTCAAGCCGGATACGAACTCTTCCATTGTGATGGTTCCGTCATAAACATCTTTCAATGTACTCTGGCTGAAGTCACCTTCCAGTTTCTCTACTTTCTCTTCATATGCTCCGTGATATTTGCTTGTCGGCTCATATCCGAGGTTCTCAGCAAGATACTCTGTCTCTGTTGTGTCAGATACATATGCTGTTACGGACTCATCATCATATGGAGAAGCGTTGTTTACTGTCTTGATATCTGCTGCTGCAAGAGCGATCTTCTCTGCTGCTGCGATCTCATCTGCTTCGCCTTCGTAGGTGTAAGGTGTTGCACCTGCCTTGCTCAGCATCTCAAGTTCTTTGTCTGCTACTACCTGGTTGCTCAGCTGCTCTGTGATTGCCTCCTCATCCAGAGTGATCACTGCTGCTGCCTTTGTATTTCTGGAGCTGTTTCCTACACGAACCACATAGTCGCCTGGCTCCATGATGTAAGCTGCTTTCTCTTCTGAGTAAGCGGACATCTCTGTTGTCAGATATGTGATCGTCAATGTCTGGCTCTCGCCTGGTGCCAGCTCATCTGTCTTTGCGAATGCTGCCAGTTCCTGATATGGTTTCTCTAATGTTCCGTCCGGAGCAGAGAAGTAAACCTGTACAACTTCTTTTCCTGAGTAAGTATCACCTGTGTTTGTCACAGTTGCCGTCACAGTCACTCTGTCTGCATCTGCTGTCACAGAATCTACAACGGTGTCAAAGGTTGTGTAGGACAGTCCATATCCAAACTCATAAGCCGGTGCTACTCCGAACGTATCGAAATAACGATATCCTACGTAGATGCCGTCTGTGTAGTCTTCCTGTTTGTCATTTCCATCATTTGTACTGAATGTCTCTGAAGATGGGTAATCTTCATAGTTTACTGCCCATGTATCGGTCAGTTTACCTGATGGTGTCACTTCGCCGTTTAACACTTTGACAACTGCGTCACCGCCGCGCATACCAGCCTGGGACATCAGGAGAACTGCATCGATTCCTTCGATCTCATCGATGAATTTTGTATCGATGATTCCACCTACGTTCAGCACAACGATTACTTTCTCAAAGTTCTCAGTCAATTTTACAATGTTTGCTTTCTCTGTTTCATTCAGGTAGTAATCGCCTTCTGCTGCCGCACGGTCAGATCCTTCTCCTGAGTTTCTTGCCAAAACATAGATTGCTGTGTCTGTATCCTGTTTTGCAGTTTCTACCCACGCATCTTCCAGATCGATATCCAGAACTGCTGGTCTTCCCCACCAGCTTGTGGATGCTGCGAGAACTTCCTCTTCGTGTGCCTTGTATGCTTCAATGTAATCCCCCGTTGTCACATTGTAGCCAGCTCTCTCAAAACCTTCTGCAACAGATACCGTGTATCTCTGGTTTACATCACCTGATCCTGTACCACCTTTGATGGTTCCTGCTGCACCTGCACCAAATACAGCGATATTTCCTTCTTTTGCGATCGGCAGTGCCTGATCTTTGTTCTCCAGAAGAACCATACCCTGTGTAGCGAGGTTCATAGAAAGTTCTGCATTTCTCTCTTCACGCTCAGATACTTCATCGGATTTTACTGCGCCAGCTGCAAATACGCTCGTTCCGGTCGTCATCACCATAGAAGCTGCAAGGACAGCTGTTAACACTTTTTTGGCAATTTTTTTATTCTTGTTCATTTTGACCCCTCCTTATCAAATGCCAGTGACTTTATTATATATAATTTAGCCAATTATCTCTTTCATATTTCCGACTTCTTTTTTCACTTTTTCGTAATTTTTTTGATTTCTCCATTTCCCTTGTCATATTTCCCAATAGTTTTTTTCATAAAAAAACAGCTACATACTTTCTCAGAATGTAACTGTTTTTTATCCTGCTTTTTCTTATGCTTTTTATCTATTCTATCTGCCCTTTTCTTCCTCATCTGGCAGCTGTTTCTCATCGCTCTGCTCGCTTTTCTTGTAATGACTCTTTCCCAAAAATTCCTCTTTCAGTCGCTTTTTCAGGCTGATGCACGCCACATAGATAGCAGCGCCAGCTAATGCCCTGTCCGTGTATTTCCCCCCGACCAGAAAGATAAAGACGGCAAGTCCCACATACCCGATCGCATCCACCACAAGATACTTTACATAGGCAGTCTTTCTCTTTTTTGTGATATCTTTAAATTGCCTTAACAGAAGTGGTTCTATCACATCGAGCAACAGCCAATAAAAGCTTAAGAACACTGCAATGATGACATTAAAAACCGTTCCTGTCAATTTCTGGTTTTTGGAAGCGATAAACAAAAAAAGCGCGACAACTGCCACCAAAACCAAAGAGATCACTGAAATAAGATTTTGAATCTTTCTGCTTTTTTTCTCGTCCATACCCTTATTTCCCCTTTTAATTATTCTGTCACTGCTGAATCTACATTTCATTCACACTTTTTTCAATTATACATGATTTTCACTCTATAGTCAAACCTGTGCGCCCATATTCCAAAAAAAGTTTGCATAAAGATAAGAGACTCCCCCAAAAAGATCAGGCATCAAAACTACCGTTTTTTTCTTGCCTTGCTTTTTGTGACAATCTCTTATCTTCCTTCTTCACATCCATCGTCTGTCATACGAATTGGTTCGTCGCCTCATCATACTCGTAATCGACGGTTCTCAATTTTTCGCGGATTTCGTATTCGTCCACTCCACATGCTTTGCACAGCTCTGTCACAGAAGAATATTTATCTCTGAGCATGGTATTGATATAGCTCAACAGCATGATCGGGTCTTTTGGTATCATCTTTTTTTCACTCCTGATGTTTTTTTACCCGCGCAGCGAGATCTCCATTTACCACATCGAGCACAATGGTATCTTCCTCTTCCACATCGCCGGAAAGAATCATCTTTGCCGCGAGCGTCTCCACGTTCTTCTGCAGAAATCTTTTCAGAGGTCTTGCTCCATAAATCGGGTCATATCCGCCCTCTATAATATAATCTTTTGCCTCATCCGTCAACTCCAGATGAATTTCCTGGTCTGCAATACGTCTATTGACGTCATCCATCATCAATTCTACGATGCTGCCAATATCTCCCTTCGCCAGAGGTTTAAAGAGAATGATCTCGTCGAGACGATTCAAAAATTCTGGTCTGAAATGTGCTCTCAGATCGCCCATCACCATCTGCTCTGCCTCCGGCTTGATGGTGCCATCCTCCCCGATTCCATCGAGAAGATAGGAAGAACCGATATTTGACGTCATAATCAGGATCGTATTTTTAAAATCTACCGTTCTGCCCTGCGAGTCCGTGATACGCCCGTCATCGAGAACCTGCAGCAGGACATTGAAGACATCCGGATGGGCTTTCTCCACCTCATCAAACAGTACCACCGAATATGGTTTTCTTCTGACTGCCTCAGTCAATTGTCCTCCTTCTTCATATCCGACATATCCCGGAGGCGCTCCAATCAGTCTGGAGACAGAATGTTTCTCCATATATTCACTCATGTCGATTCGAACCATATTCTTCTCATCATCAAACAGATTTGCCGCAAGTGCTTTCGCAAGCTCTGTCTTTCCGACACCGGTTGGTCCCAGAAACAGGAAAGAGCCGATCGGTTTTGTCGGGTCTTTGATTCCGGCCTTTGATCTCAAAATGGCATCTGTCACTCTGGCAACTCCGTCGTCCTGTCCGATTACTCTTTTGTGCAGTTCTTCACCGAGTGCCAGGATCTTGCTCCTCTCACCCTGTGTCAGCTTTGTCACCGGAATTCCTGTCCATCTTGAAATGATACGTGCGATCTCGTCCTCGGTCACACTCTCATGCACCAGGCTTAAGTCTCTGTTCTTGACATTTTCCTCCTCAATCTCCAGCTGTCGCTGCAGTTTCGGCAGTTCGCCATACTGCAGTTCTGCCGCACGGTTCAGGTCATAATCTCTCTTCGCCTTTTCAATCTCTTTGTTGATATTTTCGATATTCTCACGCAGCGTCTGCAATCGCTCTACGCTCTGTTTTTCATTCATCCACTGCGCTTTTCTGGTATTAAAACTATCGCGCAGCTCGGCAAGCTCTCTCTGCAGATTCTCCAGGCGCTCCTGACTCAGCTTATCGGTCTCTTTTTTCAGAGCCGCCTCCTCAATCTCCATCTGCATGATCTTCCTTTGCTGCTCGTCCAATTCTGTCGGGAGAGAATCCAGCTCCGTCTTAATCAAGGCACACGCCTCATCCACCAGATCGATCGCTTTATCCGGCAGGAAACGGTCTGTGATGTAGCGGTTCGAAAGCGTCGCTGCCGCCACCAGAGCACTGTCTGTGATCTTGACACCGTGGAAGACCTCATAGCGTTCCTTCAGTCCACGCAGAATCGAGATCGTATCCTCTACCGTCGGCTCATCCACCATAACCGGCTGAAAACGGCGCTCCAGTGCAGCATCTTTCTCGATATACTGGCGGTATTCATCCAGCGTGGTAGCTCCGATACAGTGAAGTTCGCCTCGCGCCAGCATTGGCTTTAACATATTTCCGGCATCCATCGCGCCGTCTGTCTTTCCTGCTCCGACTATCAAGTGAAGTTCATCGATGAAGAGAATGATCTTGCCTTCACTCTTTTTGACTTCCTCGAGCACTGCTTTCAGACGCTCCTCAAACTCGCCGCGGTACTTTGCACCTGCGACCAGTGCACCCATATCGAGTGAGAAGATCGTCTTATCCTTCAGACCTTCCGGGACATCGCCGCGCACGATACGCTGTGCCAGACCTTCCACTGCCGCTGTCTTTCCGACACCTGGCTCACCGATCAGCACCGGGTTGTTCTTTGTCTTTCGGGACAGAATTCGGATCACATTTCGAATCTCCGCATCTCGCCCGATGACAGGATCCAGTTTCTGGTTTCTCGCCTTTTCCACCAGATCCTGACCATACTTTTTCAGACTGTCATATGTCGCCTCAGGGTTATCGCTGGTGACACGCTGGTTTCCCCTGATCGTGGAAAGTGCCTGTAAAAAACGCTCTCTTGTGATGCCATATTCTTTAAAAATCTCCTTCACTCCCGGATTCGGATAGCGCAGCAGAGCCAGAAACAGATGCTCGACAGAGACATACTCATCCCCCATCGCTTTCGCCTCATCCTCAGCGCTGACCAAAACCTTGTTCAGGTATTGACCGATATATACTTGTCCTCCGGACACTTTCACTCTCTTGTTCAGAGCCTCCTGTACTTTGTGGCAGAAATGCTCTTTGTTAATTTCCATTTTCTCTATCAGTTTTAAAATCAGACTGTCTTCCTGATTCAACAAGGCATATAGTAAGTGTTCCTGTTCAATCTCCTGGTTTCCGTATTCATATGCAATTTTTTCCAGATCATTCACAGCCTGAATTGATTTTTGCGTAAATTTATTGATATTCATAAATCTCCCTCCTCCATAAAGAATGGCAGCTCTCATATCTTCTTGCGTTTACTTGTTCTATAACTACTATAACATATAATTTTTTATTGTCAAGTTTTTTTTCAAAAACAGGTCTGACATAAAAAAACCTGGAAATATTGCCGCCTTGATGCTATCCTTCGCTCCATCTTCTGCAATATCTCCAGGTCTTCCGACTGTCATTTTTCACGGCAGCCATACATGCCTGCTACATTTTCTCTTTAGTTTTTCGCTTTCTTTTGTTCTGCTATCTTTTTCACATAATCCCATGCTATCTTCGCTATGATACACCCTGTCACACAAAACACAGGCGTCAGTGCGCGGTAGACTTGATTATAAAACGGATCCTCGATCAGTTTTGCCAGCACATCCACCCATTTAAACACAAAGGTCACGCATCTTTTCATGAACATGTGTAAGATGTAGATAGTCATAGAGTATTTTTTTCCGAGATACGCTATTTTTCTCACCCATGGTTTGTTTCCCGGAAAACGCAGTGCAAAAATCAACGCCGTCACTCCCAAAAGCGTATTGGCGATAAAATTGTTGGTCGAGACATAAGATTTGTGCGCTTTCAGAAAATTTCTCTCTGCCCAGAGCATGCCCACTTCTATCACCATCAATCCGATCCAGGCTGCCCTCTCCAGATTTTTGTTCTTCTCTGCAGACTTCCACGTTCCCTGTGCAAGCCAGTGACCGATCGCAAAACATGGAATTCCTGCCATCAAAAAGTTTCTGGAACACATATAGGATACTTCCGTGCCCAAAATAAGCTTTGAATATTTTCCAAGGACTGCATAGCCGATCAGACCGAACGGTATCCAATAGTACATCCATTTCACCCTGTCTCTTTTTATCAAAAACTGATAAACGAACAGGACATAAAGATACGCAAACAGATACCAGAGATGTCCTCCATACCATACGTTGTTAAACAACAGAAACTCCAAAATGGATTTCGGGTGAAACGTAACCCACAGCACCGTCTTAGGTCCACTTCTCAAAATATCAACCATCATATAGAAAATTAATCCCGCAAAAGCAACCTGTGCAATCTTTTTCTGTTGTTTTCTGACATACAGGTCCATATTTTGATCCCATTTTTTTCTCATGGCGAACATATATCCGGAGATCATAAAAAATAACGGCACCGCCGAGCGGGCGATAAACAGAACCGTTGTGGCCCAAATCTTTTTCTCAGGCAGTCCTGTATGGAGACAGACTACCAGAACGGCTGCCACAAACCGCATGGCATCGATGGATAAATTTCTCTCTTTCATGTCTTTCCTTTATTTCACCTTTATCAACTCTGTGTCTTTTATTTTTTCTCTGTAAGGCTGTGAACATTCCATCTTTCTGATTTTTTCAATCACAGATGCGTCATCCCAAAAATGCATCGGATAGACCGCATCGGTGTCTGTCGTTCTCATAAAAGCGTCCAGCCCGAGATAAAATTTTTCTTCCTGCCTCGGGTCAAGCGGTACAAATGCAGCATCGAAATGGCGTCCTCTCAAGCGTTCCATCTCCTCCCAGAATGCTTTTGTCATCGCCTCATACTCCTGCTCTGTCTCACCTTTCCAAGTCCACCAGTTTAAATCTCCTGCGTGATAAATCTGTTTTCCTTCCAAGCGCACCGCAAAAGCGACTCCCTCATCGGTCGAGTGAAACGTCTCAATATCGATTTTTTCCTCCGAATCTCCAACCGCAAACTCATATCTCTGACGCTCTTTCAGGAAGAAGACACGCTCCTCGTCTTCCACGCGAAGTCCGTGCTTTCGCAGATAATTTCTGCTGTATTTTTTTCGGATATCATCGGACAACAGCCACACTACGTGAGGATATCTCTGACGCATCTGAAAAATCTCAAAATTCAGATGATCTGAATGCCAGTGACTGGCAAAGATAAAAACCGGTTTCTCTGCGCCGATCTTTGGTATCTCTCCTTTATAATAGTCGAAAATACAGACGGCGCTGTCAAACTCTACACAAAAACCGCTGTGACCGATATATGTAATCCTCATATCTCTTCATCCTTTCTTCTGCCGCACACTATGCCCAGCACAGGAAATATCCAAGCACAACAAATCCCAGGATGATGCGGTACCATCCGAACACTTTAAAGTCATGTTTTTTGATATAGCTCATCAGGAAACGGATCACCACAACAGAAACCGCAAACGCCACAAGCATTCCCGTGACCATGATAACCAGCTCAGACTGTGTGAACGAAAATCCAAATTTCAGCACTTTGATCAAGCTCGCCCCGAACATCACCGGGACAGCAAGATAGAAGGTAAATTCTGCCGCAACAGGTCTTGCAATTCCGATCAGAATTCCCCCCAGGATGGTAGCACCCGAGCGCGATGTTCCCGGAAAGATCGCTGCGATCAGCTGGAACATTCCTATGATGAATGCATCTCGGTACGTGATCTCAGCAATCGAGTTGACGGATGGTCTTCGTCTTCTGTTTCTGTCTTCGATTAGGATGAACGCCATACCGAAGATGATCAGCGCAAGCGAGACAACCCAGTAATTATAAAACATCTCCTCAATGTAATCTCCTGCTGCCAGCTCCACCACTGCCGCAGGGATACACGCTACCAGTACTTTAAACCACATCGAAAAGGTATCTTTTTTGATCCAGCCCTGCTGTTTCGTGGTAAAAGGCCACATCTGACTCCAGTATAAAATTACAACTGCCATGATCGCACCCAGCTGGATGACCACAAGAAACATTTCTTTAAATCCTGGCGAGACATTCATTTTCAGAAATTCATCGACCAAAATCATGTGTCCTGTACTGCTGATTGGCAGCCATTCTGTGATTCCTTCCACAATGCCCAGAATCACGGCTTTCAAAATTTCCATCAAATCCATAGTTGTTCCTTTCTCGTTTTCTCTTCCATTCTATGCCTGTACAGAGATTTGGAGTCCACTTTTCTTTAACAAAAAAAGGTGCTGCGGATTCCGATCCCGACTTGCCTGGAACCTTTTCTGGCAGTCGCTGACATCATCCTCTGCAACACCTCTCTATTCTACTGCCTATTCTGTTTTTGTCTATTTTTCTGCATCGGCAATTGTTGCATCAGCAGCTGTTGCCTCTTTGATCACTGCATTGTCCAGCAAGAACTGCATAACCTTGTCCTGCAGAAGAACTTCTCTGACGGTCTCCTCACTGTTAACCTCCAGCAATGCCTCTGGGCTTTCAAATCCATACATTTCTGTGTATGCCTGCAGTCCCTCGAGATACTCTTCCTCGCTGACCTCAATATTTTCTGTCTCTGCGATTGCTTTGAGCAGCATTTCCTGACGTACGGTCTCCTGAGCAAGATATCCGAGCTGTTCGTCAAACTGCTCCTCGGTCATTCCATACATGCCCTGTACAAAATCTACCAGTCCCATGCCATACTGTTCTGCAATATTTGTATAGTAGTCTTTTCTGATCTTTACCGTGTAATCGATAACGTCCTGAGGGAAGTCTTTCACTACAGAGTTCTGTACGATCTGTGAGTAGATCGTCTGCAGCTCTGTGTTCTCCTGCTGACTTACCTTGTTGGCTGTCAGAGCTTCCTTCACTTCTGCTCTGTATTCCTCAACCGTCTGGCTGTTGGAAGATAACTCTTTTACCAGATCATCGCTCAGCTCTGGGATTCTCTTGATCGCATTCACAGTCACAGTAAAGATGACATCCTGTCCGGCGAGTTCTGTGCTCTGATAATTTTCCGGGAAAGTCAGTTCCAGATCTTTTGTCTCTCCCACTTTCATGCCTTCCACGCCTTCTTCAAAGCCGGAAATAAAGGTGTTAGATCCGATCTCCAGCTCATAGTCCTTTGCTGTGCCGCCGTCGAATGCAACATCATCCTTCTTGCCTACAAAATCGATCACTGCGATGTCACCATTTTCTACAGTTCCCTCTGAGAGTTCCTCTCTCTTTCCTGCGCGTACGATCGCAGAACTGATTTCGCTGTCTACCTCCTCATCTGTAACTTCGATCGGGTCAACAGTGATCTCTAAACCTTTATATGTTCCGAGCTGCACATAATCCAGTGCTCTATACTCTGGCTTTTTCAGCTCCTGTGCATCTGCCGGTGTCGCATCTGCTGCAGTTGCGTCTGCTGCGGTTGCGTCTGCTGCTGTCGCATCGGATGAAGTTGCTGCCTCTTCCTTCTTCTCCTCTGTTGCCTCTTCTGTCTCTGTTTCTGTTTCTTTTTCTGTCTGTGTCTGATCCACTGTCTCTTTTTCTGTTGACTCCTTATTGCCGTCGCTGCATCCAGCTAACATTAAGCTACATGCCATCACTACGGCTGCTGCCATACATTTCTTTTTCATAAAAGCCTCCTACTGCACCTTTTGGTGCTATCTATACAGCTAAACATTATAGCATATTTTTTCTTTTGTCAACAAGATCATTTTTCACTTTAATAAAAAATAAAGAAATCTACATCCATTCTTGCAGTTTCCGAAAAAGAATGATAGAATAAACTGTCAATATAAATTTTCACGGGAGGTATTCCAATGTCAACTTTTTTGAACGTATTGCTCGTCATTCTGGTCATCTTGGTCATCGCGCTGGCTGTTCTATATTTTTTCGGCAGAAAAATGCAAAAAAAGCAGGCACTCCAGGAACAGCAGATTGAAGCTTCCAAGCAGACAGTCTCCATGCTTGTGATCGACAAAAAAATGATGAAACTAAAAGATGCCGGTCTTCCTCAGATTGTCATTGACCAGACACCAAAGCTGCTGCGCCGTTCTAAACTTCCGATCGTTAAGGCAAAAGTCGGTCCAAGAATCACGACCTTAATCTGTGACGCAAAAATTTTCGACCTTGTGCCGGTAAAAAAAGAAGTGAAAGCTGTTGTCAGCGGTATCTACATTGTCGACATCAAGGGAATCAGAAAACCTTTACAGGCTCCAAAGCAGGAAAAGAAGGGCTTTTTCAAGCGTGTGAAGTCTAAATTCAGCAAAAATAAATAAAAGCAGGTGATAAGAGATATCAAAAATTTACACGATCTCTTATCACCTGTTTTTTACTTTTACGATCCGCCGCACATAAAGTTTTGCTTATCTTCTAATCGCACAGATGAAATGCTTTTCCATCTTTGGATGCAATCTGAATCTGGATGCTGCAGTCCGCCATATATTCATAATTGATCTCGAGGCTGTATTCCACTCTTGTCTTAATCTCTCCCTGATCCTCTGCAATCTGAATATCTTTTGCCAGAATACTGACAAGAAACTTTCCGAACGGTGTGTCATAATAGCTGACATTCCGCTTATGTTTTTCAAACACCAGATGCGTGTTGGAGAATCCTCTCTTTGTGACTTCGACAACTTCCTCGCTGATTTTAATTAAATTCTGTATTTTTTCCTTGCTTCCTTCTACTGCTTCCTCATAACTGATGTAATGCTTTCCGTTCTGGAAACGATAATGTCCAGGCGTGACCACTTCTATCGATTCCTCTTGTGCTTCTTCCATCACCTGAAGTCCCTTCACACTCAATAACACGTCTTCTGTCATGGTTTCCCTCTCTAAATTCTTCATTATTCATCTGTCTTATGGTTTGGTTTCTAGATTTCTCGGTTTTACAGCAAGCGAACATGACGCCTGACGGAGTCGCTGCCAATCACAGTTTTCTTTACTTTTTTATTATTTTACTCTATCACCTTTGAAAATTCAATCGGCGATTTTCACAAAGCACATGCTCTCAGAAGATCATTGGCTCTCCATCCACAAACGCATAGCACACCTTGTCTTCCCTCAAAAACTCTGCTCTGCCGTTTGTCACCTCCGTGATATCCTCAAGCAGTTTCTTTTTTTCTTCCTCCGGCACAAGCGTCTCGATCTTCACAAGATCCGTATACTCTGAGTTTGTGATCGCAAGTCCTCTCTGACCAAGCAGATATTGAATCTTGCCGATCCCGCTGTAGTCTGTCTTGACCTCCAGCAAGTATCCCTGTCGTTTCTCAATCACCGTACAATTCTTCAGCCCCTCCTGGACCGCCTTTGAGTACGCTCTCACCAGCCCGCCTGTTCCCAGAAGCGTCCCGCCGAAGTATCGTGTCACGACAACCACAACATTGCAGATTTTCTCTCCGAGCAGCACATCCAGCATCGGTCTTCCCGCTGTCCCGGATGGTTCCCCGTCATCACTGCATCTCTGCAGCGTCTGTGTTTCACCCACTACAAATGCAGAGCAATTATGCGTCGCATCCCAATATTTTTTTTTCATGGAAGCGATAAATGCGGTCGCCTCCTCCTCACTCTCTGCCGGGCAGACTGTCGCGATAAAGCGCGATTTTTTTTCTACGATCTCCCCTTCTCCGCCTTGATACAAGATTTTCTTTCCATCCATCTTTGTTCATCCTTTTCTATTCTGTATCATTTCTTCTCTGTTGTTTTCTTTTTTTATTATATCGGTCCTTTCCTTTAAAGACAACCTCTTTTCCAAAGAAAACGTCTTCTTAAGAATCTTTAAACTTTCCATTTATCCCCTTTCTTTCAAAATATAGTTCTGTTATAATTTAATGATACCAGGGTAAAAAGCCCGTCAAACCGATCAAATCTTTATTTAAAGGAGACTTGCACTTATGGATTACGGAAAAAACAGTATTCTCAAGCAGCAGAAAGATCCAAAAGCTCCAAAGATCCGAAAAAAGCTTCGCCTTTCTGCCGTCAAGATTCTTTTGCTCTCTTTTATCGCAGTTCTAGTCTTTGGAATCTGCGCCGGATTTGGAGCAATCAGCGGTCTGATCGAGGACGCGCCCGATATCAGCAATATCAGTTTGCGACCTTCTGAGTCCGCCACTTACATTTATGATCAAGATGGAAACCGCATCCAAAAACTGACCGCACCTTCCGCCAACCGTGAACTTGTGACGCTTGACCAGATTCCCATCGATATGCAGCATGCTGTCGTGGCGATCGAGGATGAACGTTTTTACACACACAACGGAATCGACATTCGCGGTATCATCCGTGCTTTTTTTGTTGGAATCACGAACGGCGGTTTCTCTGAGGGAGCCAGCACGATCACGCAGCAGCTTTTAAAAAACAATGTATTTACAGACTGGACCAGTGAGTCCTCTTTTATGGAAAAATTAAAGCGAAAATTTCAGGAGCAATATCTCGCCCTCAAAC
Source organism: Robinsoniella sp. (assembly GCA_022788205.1). Classification (GTDB taxonomy): domain Bacteria; phylum Bacillota; class Clostridia; order Lachnospirales; family Lachnospiraceae; genus JAGZHZ01. The sequence continues at coordinate 32,462 of JALEVQ010000009.1, forward strand.
TAGAGGAAAAGATGGACAAAGATCAAATTCTGGAAAATTATCTCAATACGATCAACCTCGGAGCCGGCACCTACGGTGTTCAGGCAGCGTCCCTGCGCTATTTTAATAAAAACGTTTCTGAGCTGACACTCTCCGAATGCGCAGTGATCGCGTGTATTACTCAGAATCCTACATTGTATAATCCGATCAACTACCCGGATAAAAATGCGGAACGCCGCCAGACCGTCCTCCAGAAAATGCTGGAGCAAGGCTACATCACAGAAGAAGCGTACCAGGAAGCGCTCAGTGACAACGTATATGAGCGTATTCAGCAGACAAACACCGAAATCGCCAATGAGGAGAATGATCCATATTCCTACTACGTCGATGCTCTGATCGAGCAGGTTATGGACGCATTGCAGACCGAAAAAGGTTACACTTATAAGCAGGCATACAATGCGGTCTACTCCAGAGGTCTGAAAATCTACTCCGCGCAGGATCCTGAAATTCAGAAAATCTGCGACGAAGAGTTTGCCAACCTCGCCAACTTTCCTTCTGGCACAGAGGTCGGTCTTGACTATGCGCTCAGTATTTTAAAGGCGAATGGTGATACAGTCAACCACAGTAAGGAGATGCTCCGCACTTTTATCCAAGAACAGACCGGTGATTATTCCTTTAACCTCCTCTTTTCCAGTGAGGAAGAGGCGCGCAGCTGGATTGCACTGTACAAAGAATCCATCCATGAGGAAGGCGATCAGGAAATCGCAGAGCGAATCAACATCACCCCTCAGCCGCAGGCTTCCTGTGTCATCATTGACCAGGCAACCGGATATGTCAAGGCAATCGTCGGAGGGCGCGGTGCAAAAGAGGCAAGCTTAACTTTAAACCGTGCGACTTCATCCACAAGACAGCCTGGATCTACCTTCAAGATCCTGACAACCTATGCGCCTGCCATCGAGCTGTATGGAAAGACCCTTGCCACGGTCTATGACAACGCACCGTACATCAATCAGGACGGCAATCCGATCACAAACTGGGATGTCAATTCCTACACCGGAATGACTACCATACGTTCTGCCATCACCAGTTCCATCAATATCGTTGCCGTGAAATGTTTAAATGAGATCACACCGCAGGCAGGATTTGACTTTGCACAGCGCTTTGGTATCTCCACTCTTTGCTCGCACCTTGAGACAGATTACGGAGTCTTCTCAGATATCAATGAATCGCTCTCTCTGGGCGGTCTGACTGAGGGGGTCTATAATCTTGAGCTGACTGCCGCCTACGCCGCGATCGCAAACAAAGGTGAATATTACGAGCCAAAACTTTTCACGCGAATTGAAGACCGTGACGGCAATGTCCTGATCGACAACACAACACGGACTTCCACTTCCGTGCTCAAGGACTCTACCGCCTACCTTCTGACAAATGCGATGCAGGATGTTGTGACATCCCCGCAGGGAACCGCAAACACAATCAATCTGAACGGTATGCCGGTTGCTGGAAAAACCGGAACGACTTCTGACTACAAAGATATCTGGTTCGTCGCATACACTCCGTATTATACCTGCGGCATCTGGGGAGGCTACGACAATAATAGCGCCCTGCCAGATATCTCCGGCGATCTTTACCACACTTACAGTAAAGTACTGTGGCAATCGATCATGTCGAGAATCCACGAAAATCTGGAGATCAAACAATTTGACATGCCTTCGAATATTGTGACAGCTTCGGTATGTAAGAAATCAGGCAAGCTCGCCGTTCCTGGTCTCTGTGACCACGATCCGCGCGGCTCGCAGAGCTACACCGAATATTTTGCATCCGGGACAGAACCTACAGAATACTGTACTTCCCATGTCGCCTACAATATCTGTACCGAAACCGGCTTGATCGCATCCTCCACCTGCCCGTCGACCTCCAAGGTCTATATGGTTCTCCCCGAAGGAAGTTCCATGGACACAGAAGATGCCGCCTACCTTGCCCCTACTCAGATATGTACCAAAGTTCACTCCGGGCTTGGCACTCTGATTGGCAATATCACGACTCCGATCACAGGTTCTAATCCTGAGACAGAGACAGAATCCGAGGGACAGACCGAGACAAGCCCTGTCGTCACAGATCCGACCATTCCTGATCCAGGTTACACAGATCCGGGTTATACCGATCCAGGCTATACCGATCCAGGCTATACCGGCGGTTACACCGTTCCAGACTCGCAACACCCCTCCCAGGGGACAGAAAGCTCTGATCCCCTCGGAGCTCTGATTGAAAATCTCAATTCACAGTAACCTTTTATACGCCAAAACTGGCGCACCATCTTAAACAAAAAGATACCAGATATAAAAGCTTCCAAACTTCTATATCTGGTATCTTTTCTATTCAAGAGCTTATTCTAATACTAATTTTGCAGCTCCATAGATTCCTGCATCATTTCCTAATTTTGCGAGTGCAAATGCCGCATCCTTGCAAGATGGGAATGCATATTTCTGATAATATGGTTTGATATAATCCAGAACCACTTCTCCTGCCTTTGACACACCGCCCCCGATAACAAACACTTCCGGGTCTGTTACACATGCAAAATTTGCAAGCGCTTTTCCGAGATAGAATCCAAATTTGTCTGCAACTTTCATAGCAAGCGCGTCTCCTGCCTTCACACCGTCAAATACTGTCTTTGCGCTGACATTTTCTCTGCGGATCACAGACGGCTCATCGGTCTCCTCCATCATCTTTCTTGCAAGGTATGCGATTCCTGTAGCAGATGCCATCTGCTCCAGACATCCGCAATTTCCACAGTTACATGCGACATCCATATCGTCCTCTACATGAGCGTGACCAATCTCTCCGCCTGCTCCATGGGATCCTGTGACAATCTTCTCATTTACAATGATGCCGCCGCCGACTCCAGTGCCCAATGTAACCATGATCAAACTGTGATATCCGACACCGCCTCCGCACCACATCTCGCCGAGTGCTGCCACATTGGCATCGTTTCCTGCTCTCGTCTTCAGACCTGTCATGTCCTCCATCTCTTTCACCAGATTCTTGTATCCCCAGTGAAGGTTGACTGCATACGGCACTTCTCCGTTGTCGTTGACAGGTCCCGGAACACCGATTCCTACGCCTGCGATTTCCTCTTTTTCCAGCTTTCTTTCTTTGATTTTCTCATTGATGCTCTTTGCGATATCCGGCAGAATATTTTCTCCGTTATTCTCTGTACGTGTCGGGATCTCCCATTTTTCAAGCACTTCGCCTTCCACATTGAAAAATCCGCATTTTACTGTTGTTCCTCCGACATCAATTCCAAAACAATACTTTACCATTTTTTCTTCTCCTTTGTTATTCCTTATTTCTTAAAAGACTGTTCTGTACGCGGTTGTACAGTTCTTTTGCCGCATTATATCCCATCTTCTTCTGCCTGTGGTTGACCGCCGCTGACTCCACGATGATGGCAAGATTCCGTCCCGGACGGATCGGCAGAGAATGGCATACCACTTTATTGCCCAAAAATTCTGTATACTCTTCCTCCAGACCAAGGCGATCATATTCTTTATCTCTGTTCCACTCTTCCAGTTTGATCACCAGATCGATGGACTGCGTGTTCTTCACGCTCTCTATACCGAACAGGGTCTTCACATCGATGATTCCGATTCCTCTCAGCTCAATAAAATGTCTCGTGATATCCGGTGCCTGTCCGATCAGCGTCTCATCACTGACTCTTCGAATCTCAACCACATCGTCCGATACAAGGCGATGTCCTCTTCGGATCAATTCCAAGGCAGCCTCGCTTTTTCCGATTCCGCTCTCACCCATGATCAAAACACCTTCGCCGTAAACATCCACCAGCACTCCGTGGATGGAAATACACGGTGCCAGCTCTACATTCAGCCAGCGGATAATCTCTGCCATAAAGGAGGACGTTGTCCTTGTCGTCCTGAGAATTGGAACCTGATACTGATTTGCCAATCTCAACATATCTTCATCCGGATGAGTCTTTGTCGTATAGACAACACACGGAATCTTGCTGCCCAAAAACTGTTCATAGACAGGCAGTTTTTTCTCTTTCTCCAAATGTTCCAGATAGGTATATTCCACATACCCTATGATCTGGACACGTTCGGAGTCGAAATGATCAAAATATCCTGTCAGCTGCAAAGCCGGGCGGTTGATATCTGGCAACTTAATTCTGATCTGAGACGTATCGATATCCGGCGTCAGATTTTGCAGATTCAGCTTTTCAATGACTTTCGTCAACTGCACACCATTCATTTTGGTATCTCCTTTTTTGCTATTTTTTTTATTTTATCACAATCAACGCACAACATCAATAATTAACACGCTGTGAAAAATGCATTCCTTTGCAAAAAAATATTCGTTTATCCTATGAACTATGGAAAAATTCATACACTTTCAAAGCGCTTTGGCGGTTCATCGACGGCGCCTTCTGCAATTCTTCAAGCGACGCTTCTCTGATCGCATCCAAAGACACAAAGGTCCGCATCAGAGATTTTCTCCTTGCAGGTCCGATCCCTTCAATGTCATCCAGGATCGAATGTACCTGTGCCTTGCCGCGCAGAGCACGGTGGTATTCAATCGCAAAGCGGTGTGCCTCATCCTGGATGCGAGTAATCAAGTGGAATCCTTCTGAATTTCGGTCAATGTCAACTTCCCTGTTCTCAAAATAAAGTCCCCTCGTTCTGTGGTTGTCATCTTTGACCATGCCGCAGACAGGAATCTCAAGATGCAGTTGCTCCAACACTTTCTTCGCTGAGCTGACCTGTCCCTTGCCGCCGTCCATCATGATCAGATCCGGGAATCGGCTGAAACGCTCCAATCCTTCTCCTGCTTTTTTTTCTCTCTGCTCTTCCAGTCCGCTCTGGAAACGCTTTGTCAGCACCTCTTCCATGCTGGCATAATCATTCGGTCCTTTGACCCACTGGATCTTAAATTTCCGGTAATCGCTTTTCTTTGGCTTCCCGTTCTCATAGACTACCATAGATCCAACCGATTCTATTCCGCTTGTGTTAGAGATATCGAATGCCTCCACTCTCGCAATTTTCTCCAGCCCCAGAAGATCTGCGATCTCGCGCATCGCCCCGATCGTCTTTGCCTCCTCACGCTTGATGCGCTCACGATCCTGTTCAAGCACCATCTTCGCATTTTTCTCTGCCAGCTCTACAAGCTTCTCTTTTGTCCCTTTCTTCGGGACACGGATATGAACCCTTGAGCCTCTCTGTTTTGAGAGCCATTCCTCCAGAATCTGGTGATCCTCCACCTCTGTCTGGATCATCAGTTCTCTCGGGATAAATGGTGTTCCAGAATAAAATTGTTTCAGAAAACTGTTTAGGATACTGCTGATCGTGTCATTCATCGCCACCCGCAGATAAAAATGATCCCTCCCGATCATTTTTCCGCCACGCATGAAAAATACCTGCACGACCGCATCGTTTTCATCCACCGCTGCCGCAATGATATCCCGATCCTCCCCGTCACTCTGTGTGATTTTCTGCTTCTGAGAGATCTGACGGACACTCTCAATTAAATCTCTCTGTTCCATCGCACACTCAAAGTCCATCCTCTCAGAGGCATCCAGCATCTTCTGTTCCAGCATCTTAATCACCGGCTCATGTTCTCCCTCCAGAAAGCGGATTGCCTGATCCACCTGCGCGCGGTATTCTTCCTGTGAGACCAATCCCTGGCAGGGCGCATTGCACTGACCGATATGATAGTTCAGACATGCTCTTCCCTTTCCCGATTCTCTGGGCAGACTATTGCTGCATGTGCGCAGTTTAAACAGCTTCTGGATTAAGTCGATCGTGTCATTCACCGCCTTGGAGCTTGTGTAAGGTCCATAGTATTTTGCTTTTTCCTTTTTCATGGAGTGCACTGCAAACACTCTCGGATATGCCTCCCCTGTCGTCACCTTGATAAATGGATACGTCTTGCCATCCTTCAGCATCGTGTTGTACTTCGGCTGGTACTCTTTGATCAGATTACACTCCAGAACAAGCGCTTCCAGCTCTGAATCCGTCACAATATACTCAAAACGGCTGATCAGAGACACCATCTTCTCAATCTTAGAGCTTCTCACCCTGCTGCTCTGAAAATACTGTCGCACCCTGTTTTTGAGGCTGATTGCTTTTCCCACATAGATAATCACATCATCCGCGTCATGCATCAGGTAGACCCCCGGCTTAGACGGCAGTTTTTTTAATTCTTCTTCAATCTGAAACATCTCTCCATCCCTCCTCTCTGTTCTCATCGAATCACTGCCGCGGCATCCCCTCTGCAGCGCAATCGCTCACCCTGATAAAAAGAGTAACAAAAGACTGCCGCAGAACAGAAAAGCTCTATCCATCCGATCAAACTTTCTCTCTGCGGCAGTCCTTTTTATCGCTGTTCGATATCTTTATTCTGCTTTACTGCTCGTGATTTTCCTCTGATTCTTCCTCTTCCTCCAGAGGGTACTCTTCCTCTTCCTCTTTCACTGACTGTGGCTCCTGTGCCTGCTCAGTCTTCTCATTCTGTGATGCCTGGTCTGGCAGCGCAATCACCGGTATGTTCTCTTCCGGCTTTGCATCTGCTGCATTTACGGTGTCTGCCGCATCTGATTTCTCAATCGCGCTCTCTTTTGACTCTGTCGGGCGCTCCAGGATACGTGACGCCTTCTCAGTCTTTTCCGAATTCTCATCCGGCTCCGGAATCCCTTTCACCTGGCGGAAAATCTTCATAAACTCTTTTCCTGTGATCGTCTCTTTCTCGATCAAAAATTCTGCAATCTTGTCGAGCGCATCGCGATTTTCTCTCAGAAGTCGTTTTGCCTCCTCATAAGAATCCTTCAGAATCTTCATGACCTCCTGATCCACCTCTGCAGCAGTCATATCACTGCAGTTCATGACCATCTGTCCGTCCAGATACTGATTTGCCGGTGTCTCCAGTCCGATCAGTCCAAATTTCTTTGACATTCCGTACTGAGTAACCATCGCTCTTGCCACTCTTGTAGCCTGCTCGATATCGTTTGCAGCTCCTGTCGTCACAGTGTCAAACACGATCTCCTCTGCAGCACGTCCGCCGACATACTCGACCAGCATTGCCCGGATCTCTTTCTCTGTGTTCAGATACTTCTCTTCCTCCGGCACATTCATAACATATCCGAGTGCTCCCATAGTTCTCGGGACAATCGTAATCTTCTGTACCGGCTCGGAATCCTTCTGCAGCGCACTGATCAAGGCATGACCTACTTCATGATAGGAAACAATTTTTCTCTCCTCCTTGCTCAGCACGCGATCCTTCTTCTCTTTTCCAACCAGAACGACCTCCACAGACTCAAACAGATCCTTTTGGCTGACCGCATTTCTTCCCTGCTTTACAGCAAGGATCGCAGCCTCATTGATCATGTTTGCCAGATCTGCTCCGACTGCACCGGAGGTTGCAAGTGCGATCGCCTCCAGGTCAACACTGTCATCCAAAAGCACATTTTTTGAATGTACCTTCAAGATATCAATTCTTCCCTTTAAATCTGGCTTATCTACAATCACACGGCGGTCAAACCGTCCTGGACGCAGAAGCGCTTTGTCAAGAACTTCCGGTCTGTTCGTCGCCGCAAGAATCAAAAGACCTTTCGAAGTGTCAAATCCATCCATCTCGGACAGCAGCTGGTTCAATGTCTGTTCCCGCTCATCGTTGCCACTCCCGTAGCGAGTGTCACGGCTTTTTCCGATGGCATCGATCTCATCGATAAAGATGATACACGGTGCATTTTTCTTGGCATCCTCAAACAGATCTCGCACACGCGATGCTCCGACACCGACAAACATCTCGACAAAATCAGAGCCTGACAGTGAGAAAAACGGCACATGTGCCTCACCTGCCACAGCCTTTGCCAGCAATGTTTTTCCTGTTCCAGGCGGTCCCACAAGAAGTGCACCTTTCGGAAGCTTCGCTCCAATCTTTGAATATTTTCCAGGATTTTCCAGGAAATCTACCACTTCCTGAAGAGACTCTTTTGCTTCCTCCTGACCTGCCACATCCTTAAATGTGACGCCAGTCTCTTTCTGCACATATACTTTTGCTTTGCTCTTTCCGACCCCCATCATTCCGCCGCCATTCTGTGACATTTTGCGGAACATAAAGAATGGAATAAGCAAAAGCAGAATAATCGGGATGAAAGTCAATACAAGATTTAAGATCACTGCTGAGGTGGTATCCGGAATTTCTTCCCTAAACTTCACACCTGCATCCAGCAGTTTCTGGACCAGATCCGGGTCATCCACCTTTCCGGTGTAAAGCTCCCATGTGATCCCCATCGTGGACTGAGTGGACGGTATGATGACGATCTTGTCAGACTGAAATTCAACCTCTGCCACTTGACCTTTTTCCAACATTTTTATAAATTGATCATACGTGATCTCTTGCCTCGTGGTATCACTCAGAGCACCTTCGAAGATCCGCATGCCGATAAAGGCAAGCAAAACAAGCATCACAGCAAGCATAATGCCCTGTTTGTTCTTCGGATTCGGCATGCCCGGACCGCCATTTGGACCCTGTGGACCGTTCGGACGATTCTGAGGGTCATTCGGATCACGATTCTGATAATTCTGATTCGACGGCTGATTCTCGTTCATTTTTTTCCTCCTCATAATTAGTCTATTTTATTATAATACACCTCATCTAGAAATCAATAAGGATATTTGTTAAAGTTTTGTGTCCTGAGAAAAGAATCGGTAGGATGAAAACAGGGGTATCATCCTGATTTTCGATCGGATGAGTACCCCGCATTTCTTATATCATTTCACTTCAATCAATTCATACTGGCTCGTTCCGATGCCAAGCTTTTCTGCATGGGCAATGCAGCTCTTCCAGTTTGTGTCCGGGCTGACCATTGTGAAATAATCTTTGTGACCACACACATGGTCTTCGTGTTCACAAGCTTCCCCAAGCATACTGTTCGCAAACGGTATCTGGCGGTTCACCGCATCTGCGCACGCCACATCCAGTGCCACCGGATCAAACGATGCGAACATTCCCACATCCGGGACAATCGGCGCATCATTCTCTGCATGGCAGTCGCAGAATGGTGAGACATCCATCACAAGACTGATATGGAAGTTCGGTCTTCCACTCAGAACCGCCTTGCTGTATTCTGCAATCTTGCAGTTCAGGATATCAAACGATTCGTCGGAAGCCGGATTGACTGCGTCGCGTGGACAGACACCGATACATCTGCCGCAGCCGACACATTTGCTGTGATCGATGGAAGCTTTTTTGTCTGTCACGACAGCTGCCTCATGTGCACAGATCTTCGTGCACTTTCCACATCCGATACAGAGATCCTGATCAACATACGGTTTTCCGGCACTGTGCATTTCCATCTTACCTGCTCTGGAACCACATCCCATTCCGATGTTCTTCAGAGCTCCTCCGAATCCTGTCGCCTCATGACCTTTGAAATGACTCAGGGTGATAAAGATATCGGCATCCATAATTGCCTGTCCGATCTTTGCCTCTTTCACATACTCTCCGCCTTCCACCGGAACCAGAGCCTCATCGGTGCCCTTTAAGCCATCCGCAATAATCACATGGCATCCTGTGGAGAACGGTGAGAATCCGTTCAGATATGCGGAATCAATGTGATCCAAGGCATTTTTTCTTCCTCCGACATACAGCGTATTACAGTCTGTCAAAAATGGTTTGCCGCCGAGTTCTTTGATGACATCCGCAACGGTCTTTGCGTAGTTTGGTCTCAGGTAAGCAAGATTTCCCGGCTCCCCGAAATGAATCTTAATCGCCACGAAATGTTTTTCAAAATCGATCTGCCCAATCCCCGCCTTTTTGATCAGACGCTCCAGTTTTTTCTGAAGATTATCCCCATCTTTCACTCGCAGATCTGTAAAATATACTTTTGCTTTCTCCATGTCCATACCTCTCTTTCTGTCATTGACATTTTCTTTATATATATTCTACTGCCACTACCGCTAACGCTCCATATCCGATGTGGCACGCAACACTCAGCGACAGTGGATCTATATCCACCTCTGTCTGAAATTCTTTTTCCAGCTCCTTTTTCCATTCCAGTGCTTCTTCTTCATTCCCTGTGTATGCCCCCATAATGGCAATCTTTCCGGCTTTGAGTTGCTCACTGAATCGGCTGTCCAGATCTTTTTTGATGGCATCGATCATGATATTTTTTGCTTTGTTCTTTCCTCTCGCCTTCGAGTAGGCATCCAGCTTATCTCCCTGAATCTGGAGCACTGGCTTTAAGTTCAAAATCGTTCCGATTGCAGCTGCTGCCGGAGTGATCCTGCCGCCTTTCTTCAGATATTTCAATGTCTCCAGAGTGATGTAGATACTCGCGTGAAGCTTTCTCTCCTCCAGAATCTCTTTAATCTGTGCAGCACTCTTTCCCTCGCTGACCAGCTTCTTGGCATCCTTCACAGCCATTTTCTGCGTAATCGAGATGCGCAAATTGTCCACCACCTGTACTTTTCCATCATAGTCCTGTGCCAGCGCCATCGCTGTCTCGCAGGAAGCGCTCAGCCCTGACGACATCGGAATATGAACAATCTCATCATATTCTTTGAGCACCTCATCCCACAGGTCTGTGACATCCTTGGGTGACGGCTGGGAAGTACTGATATCCGCATCTTTCTCCAGGCATTTATAAAATTCTGCCTGTGACAACGTGATATCTTCTAAAAACAATTCTCCGTTGATAAAAAAAGGCATCGGGAGCACATACACTCCCATCTTTTTTGCCATGCTCTGAGTAATTCCACTATTGCTGTCTGTTACGATTGCAATTTTGCTCATATTTTCCTCCATTCACAATTCTATTCCCAGACAAATTTTCTCCTGAATTTGTCCTGTATTTTTCATAATATGATACCATGGTCAAAAGATCATGCTGTCCATGCTTGCATGAAAAAGCATGACTTTGGACCCCTGGTATCTCTCTATTATAGTACAAGGAAATCTTTTTGCCTATCTCTTTTTTTGCTTTCCTTAAAAATTCTCGGGATATCTGACTTCCACCATGGTCAGCCCTTGTGCCGGGGCCGTCTTTCCCGCAAGCTGGCGGTCTTTTCCCTCAAGAATCTGCACCATGCTCTGCACTGTCCGCTCCCCTCTGCCCACTTCCACCAAAGTTCCAACCAAAATCCGAACCATATGGTAGAGGAACCCATCTCCGGTAAAGGTAAGCCACAGTTCTTCCCCCTTTTCCTCGATCTCAATACTCGAGACCGTCCGCACGGTCGATTTCTTCATTCTTCTGTTCGAGCAGAAGCTCCGGTAATCATGCGTGCCGCTCAAAAGCTGTGCCGCCGCTCTCATCGCTTCGAGATCCAGCGGGTCATAGATACCGTATAGCCACCGATATTCAAAAACATTCTTTTCCTTCTCAAGCCCGATGCGATAGCGATACACTTTCTCTTTTGCGCACAGACGGCTGTGAAAGCGCTCTGGCATCTGTCGCACTTCCAGAATACCGATATCCACTGGCAGATAACGATTCATCTCCTGCTTGATCCATTCGCAGCTTACCTGCTTTTCCGTGTGAAAATTTGCCACCTGTCCAAGGGCATGGACCCCTGCGTCTGTTCTCCCTGCTCCCTGGATCTCGATCGTCTCATCAAACATCCTGCTAAGAACAGCCTCTATCTTCCCCTGAATCGTCTGGTCCGTACGATTCTGCTTCTGCCATCCCTCAAACCGTGTCCCCTCATACTGTATCCACAATCCATAGTTCATCGCACCATCTTCCTCACTTTTCTAAAGCAGCCGGGTCTTCTTTGTCCGCATGACTGCATTCCTATCCTTTTTCTTTTTTACAGACTTCTTCATTATAGCGGAATCTCTCCAAAAACTCTACCTTTTTCTTTCTTAAGAGCTCGTTTGCCTCAAGAAAAGATTGGATAACCTTTCCATCCATGTTATAATTGAAAAAACAATGCTGGCTTTTGCCGGCACAATTAAAGGAGGAAAATCATGAGGAAAAAAATATTGTGTGTGGGAATGATCTCTTCTATGCTCTGCCTGCCGCTTATCGCAAACGCAGAGACAACCTTGATAAAGACAAATTCTCTCGAGTATTCGTACTGGATCAGTGACACGAATCTGTTGCGTGTGGAGGGTGATTCCGGATATGGGATTGCTGCGATGGACGGCACGTTGCTGACAGAAAGCATCTATACCCGTTCTTTCAATTACAGCAAAGGTTACATCTGTGGGGCAGAAAAAAGCGATGACTTACACAGCCACGGTGTCTTTGCCCTCGACGGAACCATCGTTATCCCTTTTGAATATGCCGATATCAAAGCATTAAATGAGCACTGGTTCCTTGGTATTGTCGTGGAAAAATCTACCGCTGACCAGTATGATTATACGTCATGGAGCAGCAACAACGACTATTACCTCATCAAGACCGTAGATGTCTACTATCTCGAGGATGGAAAAGGCACGAAAGTCTCTTCACTTACCAGAGATCACTATATCGATTCCTATGCCTTTGGACCGTACATCAACATCCAGGACCGCACCACCAATGTCATCAGCACCTATGATGCTCAGTTTACACAGGTTGCAACGGATCTGAAATATATTTTTTCTGAATCGGTCGAGATTGGCGGTCTTTCCACCTTCCGTTTCAACGGACAGTATGGTCTTCAGGATGCAGAAGGCAATGAAGTGATGCCGGCATCTTACAGTATCATCTATGATTTCTACCGCGGATACGCCAAAGTGTCGACCGAAGTAAAAACGGGTCTGATCGATGAGGAGGGCACTCTGATTGTCCCGACCGAATATGATGACATCGAACTTTCCTACTATTTGCCTTCTTCCCCGACATCAAGCAGCGGATACAATGCAAACGGATATTTTGCAGTTATTCAGGATGGAAAGCTGGGATTCGTGGACGAGACCGGGACATTGACCTGCGCCCCAAAATATTCTGAAAATGTATTGGAGTTGACTGGAGCTTCCGCAGTGCTGACAGATCTGGAAGGCAACACGATCATCGTCGCAGCAGACGGTGTGGAGACAATGATCGAGGGCTATGAAAGAGTCAGCGCCATGTATTACGGTTCCGGTATGTATTACACGGTCAGAAATGCGGATTATCAATACGGAATGATCGATTGGCATGGAAATGAAATTTTGCCATGTCAGTATGATGACATTTCTTTATCAGGTGACGGGAAGTATGTGATGGCAACCACAAATTATGACAATGATATCTACCAGATCGTCTATACTCCAGATGAACCTGCCACACCATCGGAAGCAAGCGAGACAGAAGTTCCGTAAATTTCTCTAAAAACGGATTCTAAAAAACAGACGGCGCATTTTCTGGGATTTCTCCTCACAGCCCGAGAGGGTTCTGTGGAAAAATTTTGGAAAATGCGCCTGATTTTATGCTCCGCCAGACAGGCGGCACAAAATCGATTCTACGGTCTCGCCCGGTATTCGCGCGGAGTGCATCCGACGATAGAGCGAAACACCGAAGAAAAATATGCCAACGAATCATATCCCACATTCTGCGCAATCGTGCTGATCGTCAGGTTTGTCTTTCGCAGAAGTTTTTTTGCAAAATGAATTCTCTCATTCTTGATAAAATCACTGATTGTCCCACCCGTCTCCCGCTTGAAAAAGGTGGAGAGATACGCCGGTGAGAGGTTGACATAGTCTGCGATATCGTCCCTCAAAATTTCTTCTGAAATATGGTCATAGATATATTTCTTCACACTGGTGATCAGAGGATCCTCTTTCTTTTTCTCCTCTTTTTCTTTTGATTCCTGATTCTGCTGCTTTTTCTTTAAAATCGCACTGCACAACACATTCTCCAGTTTCTCATCATCGATCGGTTTGAGCAGATACTCAAACACCCCCAGTGTGATCGCCCTCTGTGCAAACTCAAAATTTGGATAACTGCTCAGAATCACTGAGACACATGGATAAGCATGATTTTTCACCCAGGAAATCAAGTCCAACCCTGTTCCTCCCGGCATTTCAATATCGGTCAACAATATATCTGCTGGATGAGTCTCTAACTTTTCGATTGCCTCCCTCATCGAATAAGCGGTATCGATCTCTGTAATTCCAACCTCCCTCCAGTCCCGCAAGTCCAACACGCCCTGCACGGCAGGAATCTCATCGTCCACAATCAAAAGTCGGTATCCCACTGTCTTTGCACCTCCTCTATTACGCGTTCTGCACCTGCCTTTTCCATCTCCTCCAACATCATCGGCAGGTAAATCTCCGGGTCAACCTGTCCAGACTCCAGAGCATATGTATATTTTTTCAAAATTTTTTCCAACTGCTCCATCTCTTTTGCCACATTCTGGGTATCAAACTGAAAATCCAGCCCTTCCTGCCATTTTGCCTCCTCGTTAAATTTTTTCGTCTTTTCCCAGACAAGCGGATCATTCCCTTTCCAGACATAGGAGATCAGCTGATTTGGCAAAAACCATGGCTGTGTGTTCTGGTATCCGATGTTTTCTTCTGTCACACCCTCGGGATAATCGATCGTCCCATCTTCCTGGATCTCATAGTGCACCCCTTCTATCCCGTAAATCATCAGATTGACAAGCTCTGCATCCGTATATAGTAAATTTAAAAATTGCATTGCTGCTTTTGGATCTTCACATTTTTCATTGATTCCCCAGTGAACGGTACTCTTCAGAGAATATGCCGTCACCATCGGCTCCATCAGAGGGATCGTCACCATCTTCCTCCCGCAGCTGATCGACTCTTCATACTCAATACTCGGCTTGCACGGTGAAAAATAGGAAAACAGTGTCCCACTCTCCACGAGAGAAGATCCCGTCAAATTCTGCAGAGGCATCGTATCCGGCATATATCCCTTTTGATTCCACCGGTAAAACATCGAGACCATCTCCCGGTATTCTTCTGTGGCGTAATAGTTGACAAATCGGTCCGAATCTTCCTCCTTCTCGCAGATTGGATCCACCAAAATTTTTGTCGCTTTCATGCGGTCAACAAATCCTCTTCTTGTGCGAAAACTGCACACAAGTGCCATCTCAGGATCTTCTCCGGCAATTCTCTCAAATACTTCATCCAGATCTTCGATCGTCTCGATCGCTTCCAGATCAATCTGCCATTCGTCCACGAGATCCTTCCTCATCGTGATCCCAAAGGAAGAGGCGTAATCACTGACAGAAGGGACGGTCCATGTCACTCCCCCTTCTTTGCAAAGTTCCATCCGCTCTTCCCCGATCAATTCTAAGATTTCTTTTCCATCTTCCTTTAGCAGATCATCCAGTGGAAGAAATCCTTTCCCATAAAGTGCACTTGGAAACACGTCAAAGATAATCCCCTTTTTTTCCAGCAAATCAAGCTCGGATCTCTGTCTCTGGTCCGCGGTGGAAGATGAGGTATTGTACAAAATGGCTATCAAGTTGACCTTCACTCCGATTTTTTCTTCCACCAGTTTTCCGACTGCCTCGCCCACCTCATCCATATCTGCAGGTATTGCACGCTCAAACAAAATCGGAACTGTCAAAGTGACTTCTTCCTGCGCCTGTACCCGGCATAGCCCGGTTATCCAAAGCATGCACAGTCCAGTCAAAAAAATCGTATGCCTCATCTCTCCCTCGCTCCTCCCTCAATCTTTTCCCAAAACGGCACTTCCATCTCTATGTGTGCGCCACCTTTCTCATTGTTAGAGAAGGAAATTTTCGCACAGTCGCCGTACAAAATTTTCAGTCTCTGCTTGACATTGACAATCCCAATGCCATGATCGCCCTCTGTACCATGTGTGGATCCATCATCCTCCTGGAGTTTGCGAATCTGTTCCTCCGAAAATCCTTTTCCCGTGTCATCAATCATAATATAAAGTTTGTCTTCCTGTTCTCTCTGAATTTTCCCCGCATGGACGTAAATTTTGATCTGTTCCTCTGCATTTGCTGCATATTTCATCGCATTTTCTACAAAAATCTGGACGCACAGAATCGGTATCTTGGCTCCAAGCACTGTCTCCTCCACATCTTCTGAGTAGAAGCTTTCTTTGCCGGACTGAATGCTGCGCATATTGACATAATTTTGCGTATACGCCAATTCATCCTCCAGAGAGACATACCATGTGTGATATAAAATATACCGGCAGTGCCCTGCGAGAAACATAGTCATCTTCTGCACCATCTGATAATCCTTAGAGCGTGCAAAGCTGACAATGCTGTTTAATATATTCAGGAAAAAATGGGGGCGAAGCTGAAGCTGATACAGCTGCAGTTTTGTCTCTTGCTCTGCGATCTGTTCCTCGTACACACGGATTTTTAGATTTTTGACCTCCTGTATCATATCATTCATAGCGTAAAACACACCCTGCATTTCCGTTGGCTCCTTTGTGTCCACCTCGATCTCACTGATCTCACCTTTTTTCACCTGACCGATCACCTTCACCAATCTCCCAAGAGGGCGCATCACCGATCTCTGAACAGAAAACAAATATGCCACAAACAATCCATATGCTGCGATGAGGCACCACATCACAATTTTCACCAGGCTGTACACCGGTTTGAAAATCACTTTTTTATCCCATAATGCCACAATCGAAAACGGGTTGGAGCCTAATTCCTGGTTTGAGACAAAATATTGTTCCATCTCTCTTGGATTTTCTGCCAGCTCCCCGTCGAGCAAATTTCCATCGGAATCCTGAAAGACTACCTTCTCAAGCCCATCCAGCTTCGCACTGTTCAGATTTTCCATCAGCGAATACTCCGAAAACCAACACCCGATTTTTCCACCTCTCACATCCAATGCCAGAAACAGATAGTAGGTGTCATCCACCTCAAAGAGTTGATAGCCTTGATAAAACGATTTTTGATCTGACTGTTCTTCCAGAACTTCCATCAAGCACAATGAGGCGGTCCGATTTTTGGCATAAGACTGGTTATAGTTCTGTACAAACCAGATTTTCTCTCCATTCCACCAAAAAACAGCATCGATCCCCTCTTGTACAGACAGCTCCCCCGAAATTTCATCGCCCAGCTTTTCCATTTTTTCTATCGCCGTCAGTTTTTCCTTCGCCTCTGTTTCCTCAAACAAGCTGAAATCGATCGTTTTTCCTGCCACATAGCGCATGGCTGAGTTTAGCACTGTATCCATCTCTGCCGCAAACGGAGCGACCATCTGCTGAACATATGCCTGCATCTGTCTCTCATAGGATCGCATCGTGACGGTACTGCAAATCATCATGATCACCAGAATCGGCAGAAGAAACACTGCCATCCACAGCATCATTCTGCCCTTCATAGAACGCGGTCCCAGTCTTATCTTATTTTTGTGCATATTGATCCCTTCTCATCTTTTTTTAGATTGTTTTTTATTATATCAGATAGAAAATAGCCCATCAACCCCATTTTTTTTGCACAAAAAGAACAATCTTAATATTTTTGAGAACAATATTTATAGAGAGAATGTTGTATTTTTGCTACAATAAGCCCATCAAAAAACAAAGCAAACAAGGAGGAACGAAACATGAAAAAGAAAATGATGATGTCCGCAATGCTCTGCGGATGCCTGACACTGGGACTCGGACTGAGTGCTTCTGCTGCGACATATGAAGGGTATACTCAGGAAGAATTCGATGCTCTTGAGGAGACAACCGTTGTAAAATCAGAAGATTCCCCGACAGGTTACTACGTGACTTTCCGCTACAAAGATCCTGATGCCAGCCGTGTTCGTATCTTTGGAGAATGGGCATTCTCAGACCGTGACCATGCTACTGTTGTCACAAGCTTAAATGCAACACCAGAAGAATGGCAGGACGGCTACACCGTATGGCAGACAACAGGATGGCCAACCACTGATATGACTTTAGATGAAGAGACCGGTATCTGGTCCTACACAATCCCGCTGCCAAACGGTACTTACAACTATCGCTTCTACGTTGGCGGCGCTGAAGGTGCAGAATTGAAGGATTACACCGACGCTGAGATGATTTGCGATCCAAGCAATCCAAACTATACCTATGACCGTGAAGTAGAAAATAAGACAGGTGAGATGTGTCTGACCTCCGTCTATGTTCCTTACGACGAAGTAAAACAGGCAAACACAACCTGTGTGGAGGAGCAGGCTCCACGCGATGGCGAGAACGGAACTGTTTTCTTTGAGGAAGTGACATTAGACACCGGCATCTCCACAAGCTATGGCGTTTACCTTCCATATGAATTCGACAAAGACCGCGAAGAAGCATACCCGATTCTGGTACTGTTCCATGGCGGCGGCGGATATGACGGAAGCTGGTTCAACAATGGACTTGCAAACATCCTCGACAACATGATCGCAGAAGGCAGAATCGAGCCAATGATCGTCGTGACACCAAACGGAGAATCCTTCCCTGCTGAAAATCCAGATCTTCGCTGGGACCGCGACGCAATCAGCGATTACGTGATTGATTATCTGCTGCCTCATATGTCTGAAGAGTACAACGCTTCCACAGAATCTGCACACCGTGCAATCGGCGGTCTGTCACAGGGCGGCGCTGCAATCATGAACGCATACTTCAACCACACAGACGCTTTCGATTATTACATTGACATGAGCTCCCCGATGAAAGAAAATGTTCATGCTGACTTCACGAAAGAAGAGCTCAACGATGTGAACCTGTTCATCGGCTATGGAATGTACGACTTTGTGCAGACTCAGGTTTACTTTAATGAAAAGAAAGCTGCTGTGGAAGGCAGTATCTATGAGTATATCTATGGTCTGAGCGGAGCAGGTGTCGAATTCATGGTAAAGAACGATCTCCCTTACGGTCATCAGTGGTCCTTATGGAGAGAAATCGCAGTCTATGCATTTGACAATTTCCTCTGGAAATAATCTCTGCCCGGCATGCTTTCCGGATATCATGCTGTAGGATAATTCCGAAAGCAACTCTCATTTGACAAAAAGGCGGATATTTCTTCTGATCTCTCCCGCGTTTCGAAGAAATATCCGCCTTTTCTTATTCAATATTCTTTTTTATTTCACAATGTCATATTTTTCCACCGTAACTTTGGCTTTTCCATTCACTTCAAATAAAATTCCATCTGCCTCTAATGGGGTATAAAAGGCATTGCTCATCACCTGACGTCCGCCATTCGCAAAGATTTCTGCCGAAAAACGATCCAGCAGAATTCTCAGGTGGAGTCTGCCATCCGCAGTGTCTACCCACATTTTGCGGCTGCACACCACATCGCGCACCATCCCGGAACCATTTCGGTCAAACTCAAGGGTTGCTTCCTTCGGGTTCCATGTGATCGTCGTCGTGTATTCCTCACTGTGCCCGATATGAAGGCAGAAAGATTCCACTCCGTCCTCCTCAATCTCAAGGCTCAGATCCATCACCCGACCAGAAATTCCTTCCAGACTTTGTCTGCCAGACAACTCGATCTTTTCATAGCGGACAAGGTCTTTTCGGTAATCATTCAGCTCTCTCACCGGTCTCTGTACCAGCTCCCCGTCAACCAGCTCAAGCTCTCTTGGAACCGTCATCATTCCAACCCATCCAAGTTCTTTCGGCGCAATATTGGCATCCCATGACTGCATCCATGCAATCATGACTCTCCTGCCATCCTTCGTCTCCAGACTCTGAGGTGCATAGAAATCAAGCCCATAGTCTACCGCAGTCACTTTTTTCCGTGTAAATTTCTTCTCTTTTTCATCGTAGTCACCCATCACGCAGATTACACCGTTGCCTTTATGAAATTTCAGACCTTCTTCCCTCATATCCTGGGGTGACGTGACGAGAAGATATTTTTCTCCAAGCGGGAAGAAATCCGGGCACTCCCACATCTTTCCATACTCATTGTTGCAGCAATCAAGGATCGTACAATATTCCCATGCCCTTAAATCTTTTGACTGATACAAGGCAATCTGTCCGCTTCCGTCACGGTTCCTGCTGCCCACGACAAGATAATACACTCCGTCTTTTTTCCAGACCTTTGGGTCACGGAAATCCACTGTGCTGCTCCCCTCTGGCAGTGAATCTGATGTGATGATGGGATTACAGTCCCATTTTCTATAATTCAATCCATCCCCTGAAGCGCCACACTGCACCTGTGCCATCTTCTTCGATCCATCCTCCAGCTCTTCCTCGATCACACCAGTATAAATCAGCACATGTTCCCCTTCACTTTCAATTGCACTTCCAGAAAAACATCCAAAATTATCATACGCCTCTCCCGGAGCCATCACTGCCGGAAGATATTCCCAATCGATAAAATCTTTACTCTTGCAGTGTCCCCAGTGCATCGGTCCCCATGACATATCATACGGATAATACTGAAAAAACAGATGCACCTCATCTTGGTAGATAGAAAATCCATTCGGATCGTTGACCCAGCCGACCGGCGCCGCCGCATGATAAACCGGCTTCCACTGCGGATTCATCTCCTCTTTTTTCGTTCTCTCATACGCTCTTGCTCTTTCCAATCTTGTCATTTCCATGTTCTCATCCTTCCTCAGTTCTATTCTCTTTATTTCTTTTTATTATTTAAAAAGACCCTCGCAACCAGAAACCCATCTGCGAAAGTCCTTTGTTTTCCTTTGTTTCCTATCTATTTTGGAAACATACCATATTTTTTCTATCCCGTCAAGATTCTTTTATCGTCACTTGATCTTTCTTCTTTCTGGTCAGCAAAATTCCTGACACCAGCGCTGTAAAAGGTGCTACCGTCACCAGTCCCATACTGCCCACAACCGTATCAAGAATCTCCGCCGACACATACTTATAATTCAAAATTTGATCGATCGGTGTCCCTTGGGCCATAAAGACCATGAGCAGTGCAATATATCCGCCGGAATATGCAAGCAAAAGTGTCGTTGTCATCGTCCCCATCGCTGCTCTTCCCACATTCATGCCAGACTGCGCCGCCTCTTTCCATCCGATCTCCGGCTTTTTCTGAATCACCTCGTACACTGCCGATGTAATGTCAACCGAGAGATCCATCATGGCACCGGAAGCCCCGAAAAAAATGCTGCTCATAAAAATCTGTGTCAGGTTGAGATTCTGATATCCAGAATACAGCAATGTCTCAGAGTACGCCATCACCGCACCGTGAATCTTAAACTGATCTGTAAAAAGAATCCCCATCACACACGTCACAAGGACACCCAACATAGATCCCCCGCTTGCAGCCAGCGTTTTTCTGTCAAAGCCATACACAAGCCAGATGATCACCAGCGTCAGAAACGTAGTGATGCCGATCGCAACCCACACGGGATTCATCCCTCCCAGATACGCCGGAACCAGAATCTTCCAGATTGTCAAAATGGTGATAATAAAGGAATAGATCGCGCGAAATCCTTTTCTCCCTGCGAAAAACACCAAAAGTGCCACAAAGATCAAGGCAAGAATCGCTTCCTTGTCGATACGATAATGATCCGACATCGTGATAGACAAGATCTCTCCATTTTTATGGCTGATGACAACATTTGCGATATCTCCGACTTTAAAAATCTTATCCGATTCCAGTGATCCACTCAACATATTTACCGCCGAAGAATTCTCCCCTTTAAACTCTCCGTCCAAAATTTCCACTTTGCAGTACTGTTCCCCTGACTGGATCAGCCCGTTGTTATAAACACTACTCTCATCCGTCTCTGTCACCTTCGCACGCACACGCTCTGTCCCCTGATAAATAAGGGCATCCTCATACCCTGTTGGAAGGATCATGAGGACACCCATAAGAATGATGGCGAGCAGTGAGACGATATGTTTCTTTGTCCACCGAATCGCTCTCATTTATTCTACTCCTGTAAGCTCTGCCAATTTGAAATAAATATCTGTGTTGTCATAGTATCCGCCAAACAACTCTGCGCCATTTCCTTCTGCGAATACTTCTACCGGAAGTCCTGTATGGCTGTAAGAAGTAAATGCGACACCTGACTTGTTATTTAAGATATGTGTGATGGTCACAGTCAGAGGCTCGTAGCTTCCATATAAGATATATTCTTCCTGGTCAATCTCGTCTTCTGCACTTCTTGTCATCGTCTCCTCATAGGCAGCTTTTAATTTTCCATACTCATAAGCAGTCATCACAAGGGTTCCCTCGTCTTCTCCTTCTGGATGCGCATCTTTGCTGTCTAATTTTGCAGCGTCATCTGTCTGATCCTCTGCCGGTGCTTCCAGTCCAAACAGCTCTGTGATGTCAGCCATAACTGCATCAAAATCGGTTCCCTCTTCTTTATATTTTGACACATAATCAGAGTCAAATTTTGCGTAGGAAATCTTCTGATTGGACAGATTTGTGAGGAAGGTGTCGTAGTTTGTTCCCGCAAATCCGATGGTCAGACCACCTGTCTCATGATCTCCTGTCACCAGAATCAAAGTCTCATCTGGATGCTCGTTGTAGAACTCAACTGCTTTCTGTACTGCCTCTTCCAGTGCCAGCGTATCTGTGATCGTTGCTGCCGCGTCATTTGCGTGACATGCCCAGTCAATCTTTCCGCCTTCTACCATCATAAAGAATCCTGTCTCATTGTCGAGAACCTCGATTCCCTTTTCTACATAATCAGCGAGTCCCCACTCTCCTTCTTCCAGATCCATCGCATAGCTCATGGCACTAGAATCAGCCAGTGTCTCATCAATCACGATTGCCTTTGCCCCGTTTGTCAGTGCTTCTGCCTCTGCTTTTGTCTTGACTACGGTATATCCGGCCTGCTCTGCCAGAGTGTAAAGGTTTTCTTTATCTCCGTCTGCTCCGTTCTCTTTTAACAGCCCGCCGCCTGCGAAATAATCAAAATCACTTGCGATCAGTTCTTCTCCGATCTCATAGTAGCTGTTTCTGGATGCCTGATGTGCGTAGAAAGCAGCTGGTGTCGCATGGTTCAAGTTTACGCTGGAAAGAACTCCAATCTTGTATCCAAGCTGATCTCTTAATTTCTCTGCGATTGTCTCATAGGCAACTGTCATGGTCTCATCCATGTTGATCGTTCCGCTGTATGTTTTATTTCCTGTAGCGATAGAGGTTGCTGTTGAAGCGGAATCCGGGCAGAAGGAAGTGCTGTCGAAGGTCTGTGCTGAGCCTGCCACCTCAAAATCCATGAAGCACAGATTGTTCTGGCTGTGCAAAATATCGTCTGTCTTTCCGTTTTCTCCTTCACTTGCGCTCAGGTAATAGTTTGCGGACTGGATCTGCGGATAGCTCATTCCATCTCCGATGAATAAAAAGATATATTTTGGTGCAGTTGTTTCTGCTGGTGCTTCTGCTGCTAAAGCAGGGATCTGCATGGTTCCCATCATCATGGTTGCACAAAGAACGGCAAAAATTTTTCTTGCTTTCATTTTTTCTCCTCACTTACGATTTTCTGATTTTTGTTTGTTGTTCGTTCGTTACAGTTACAAGATACTCCCCGAATATCAAATCTATCATCGCATAAGCGTAAAATTTATGTTAAATCGTGAGGACATTTTCAAAAATGAAGTGCCAAATTTTTCTTCTCTCCCTGCTCTTCCCACTCACATTTCTCAGCCGCGGATCTTCACACCGTCAAGTGCTGCCTCTGTCAGCACCTCTCCTTCATACTTCACTTTCAGTGAAAAAAACGGGCGATTCTCCTCTAAAAGCCTGAAAAAAATCTTGTCACCTTCCCAGAGATTTAAGCGGTTCAATTCCTTCTTTGGAACCCACTCCAGCTCCCCCTCTGAGCAGGAAGTCATCTCGCCTTCATACCCATCCGCCGTATACAAAAACATATACTCCGTCTCCCAGTGGTCACACAGAAACGTCACAATCCCGCGCAGCCGAAATGAAGTCAACGTAAGTCCTGTCTCTTCCTTCGCTTCCCTGAGCAGACATTCCTCGGGTGTCTCATCCTTTTCAAACTTTCCGCCGATGCCAATCCATTTGTCCTTATTGACATCGTGTTCTTTCTTGATGCGGTGAAGCATCAGATAGCTATCATCCTTTTCTATATAACAAAGTGTTGTCAGCTGCATGTTCTTTCCTCTTTTCTCTTCTATCACATCGATCCAAACTATTTGCTCTGCACTCAAAAATGCAGCTGCATGTCATACCATGTCGCGCCTCCGTGTGTGGAATCTGCCACGCCGTGGTTTACAAATCCAAACTTCTCATAATAGTGAATCATATGCTCTTTGCAGGTCAGAATCATCCCTTTCTTCCCCTTTTCCCGAGCCGCTTCTATCATCGTCTTTACAAGCTGCTCCGCAATGCCCTGTCTGCGGTACTGCGGCAGCACATTCAGCCCAAACAATGTCTGATAATCCCCATCCGGTTTGTGAAGAGAGACATCGTGATATAATTCATCGCCCAGGACCGGCTTATCCGTGGTACATCCATTGATAAATCCTGCAATCTGTCCGTCCTGCGCTACTGCCACATAAAAATTTTCTGGGAAAGCGGCAAGCCTTGCCTCGATCTCTTTCTCACTTGCAGCCTCAGTAACTGGAAAACACGTTGCCTCGATCTCTGCCATCACTTTTCCCTCATTCTGTCTCGCATGTCTGATTTTTACTCTCATCTTTACCTCCCATGCCACATTTCTGCATCTTCCATTCTCCATAATCTGATATCCTCACAACTGTGGCTGCCTTCTTGTTTATTTCCATTTTATTATACGTATCTCAGCGGCTTCCGTCAACGAAATGCGCCAAAAATCAGAAAAGAAGCGTGGCAGTAAAGATGAATATTTTCGATCACGGACAATAAATAATGTGTGGATTTCCATTTTTATCCTCAAGAATCTGAGCTTTCACCTCATAGACATTCCAAATCAAATCTTCTGTCAAAATTTCTTTTGGGCTTCCATAGGCAAAAATCTTGCCATCCTTCATCACATAGATCTCATCGCAGTACAACGCAGCGATATTCAGGTCATGAAAGGCTGCCAACACCGTTTTGTTCATGCGTTTGACCGTGTTTAACAGCTGCAGCTGGTATTTGATATCCAGATGATTGGTCGGTTCATCTAAAATAAAGCCTTTTGTCTCCTGCGCCAATGCACGCGCCAGAATGACTCTCTGCTGCTCTCCCCCAGAGAGACCTGCGAAGGAACGTTTCTCAAATTCCTCCATTCCCACTTCCTTCAACGCTTTTCTGACAATCTCATAGTCTTTGGCATTGTCCTGTTCCATCAATTTTTTATGTGGAGAACGTCCCATCAATACCACTTCTTTCACCGAAAAGTCAAAATCGTAGATGTTGTGCTGTGCCACTACGCCCAGCAATTTTGCCGTCTCCTTATAGCTAAGTTTCGACGTTTCCTTTCCATCTATCCAGATCGTCCCTCCATTCTGCTTCCAGACACGGTAGACACATTTTAAAAAAGTACTTTTTCCGCTTCCATTTGGTCCGATCACACCAATAAATCTTCCTTCCTCAGCTTCCATAGAAACCTTATGGAGAATTTCCGTATCTCCCCAGGAGAAAGTAATCTCTTCTGCATTCACAAATTTCATCTTATTCGTTTCCTCCTCCAAAGCTGTACGTCTTTCTGATCAGAAGTATAATAAAGATTGGGGCTCCGACCACAGAAATCAAGATACCAATCGGTATCTCTGTTTTGGGGAGGATGGTCCTGGATACCACATCCGCCCACACCAAAAAAATTCCACCACATAGTGCAGAAAGCGGAAGTAATTTCTTGTGATCTACCCCAAAAAATCCCCGGACAAAGTGTGGAATGATCAGTCCCACAAAACCGATGACACCTGACTGATATACAATAAACCCTATCATTAAAGAAGCCACGATCAAATATATTTTCCGAAATGGCTGAAGATTGGTGCCCAAAGTAATCGCCGTACTGTCCCCCATCAACATCAGATTCAGCATTCTAGACTGTGTCACAAAGAATAAAATTGCACAGATTACAATCACCAGAACTCGCAGAGAACTGTCCCATTTCGCTCCTGCCAGGCTTCCCATCAGCCAAAAAGTGACTGTTCTAAATCGCTCTGGATCGTCTGCTATATAGACAATAAAATTTGAAAATGCAGAGCAGATCGAACTCAAAGCCACGCCAGAAAGAATCAGTTTCACCGATGTAATCCTTCCCCCTATGCCAGATATCGCTATCACCGCAAACGATACGATCATGGCACCTGCAAAGGCTCCCATTCCGATGCTGACTCCGCTGAGGATACCTGCTCCCAGCAAGATCGTCAGAGTAGCTCCCAGAGAAGCTCCTGATGAAATTCCCAGAATATAAGGATCTGCCAACGGATTTTTGACAATCGCCTGCATCACGACACCTACGACAGCCAATCCCATTCCCACTGCCACGCCCAGCACAATGCGCGGGAAACGGATAACCCATACAATATCATGCACTGCTCCTGATGCCCAGACTTCTGGATCCCCATATCTAAAAATTTCATACGCAATCACTCGATACACCTGTTCCACCGACAAATCTGCTGATCCCACTGTC
The DNA here is from genome assembly GCA_022788205.1 of Robinsoniella sp. Taxonomy (GTDB): domain Bacteria; phylum Bacillota; class Clostridia; order Lachnospirales; family Lachnospiraceae; genus JAGZHZ01. The sequence goes on from JALEVQ010000009.1 coordinate 58,838, forward strand.
ACCGCGTACAGAACGGAGAGAACAAGAATCCCCGTCAGCAGAATCATCGTGCAGACATAAATTGGCATTCCACGGAACATGCCTTCTTTTAGGTCAAGTGTCCTCAGTTTTGCATTCTTTTTAAATTGCATTTTTTCTTCCTCCTGATCACATTGATGCCAGACATAGGAAAACGCCGTATCGCAAATAATTCTCTCCACCCGAAATATTTGCTGATACGACGTTCCTCTGCTTTTCTCAGAATATCCTCTGATCCCATTTACAGAAGATTTCTGAAACCAGACTCTTTAATATTCGATTCCGTACAGATCTTCCAGGAACAATTTTACGGTATCTATCGTTCTCACACCTGGTGTGTAGGCGAGAGAATAAACCACAGGATAAATACGCCCGTTTTTCACTGCATCTACACTTGCCAGTGCCGGATTCTCTGCATAAAGTGCAATCGCTTCCTCATCCGAGACAGAGCTTACATGCACAGCAAAAATAGCTTCCGGATTCGCCGCAACGATCTCCTCATCCGTCCATCCTTTTTCTCCCAGTGGCTCTGCTCCCAACTGTGCAGCGATATCCCCGGCTGCTGTTTTGGCATGATAGATATCATACTCTCCTTCCCATTTTTCAGCAATCAAGATGCGCTGTGGTTCTTGACCTTCGGAAGCTTCTTTGCCCTTCTCTACTCCAGCCTGTATCTCAGCGATAATTGCCTCTGCTTCTGCCTCTTTATTGTAAATAATACCCAGGTTACGGATATCTGCATATTCATTTTCCAGAGACTGGTTCTCCTTCAGCACACTGTTAATACTGGTGTAAGTTCCAATGTTTCTCTCATGCCAGAAATCCACATCGCCCATGCGGTCTTCCAGATTGAACAGAGAATACCAGCCAATCACCATATCTGGCTCCAGGCTCAGCGCATATTCTTTTACAAAGTAGCCTACGTCCTGATGGTTTTTAATCCGATCCAGCTTTGCAAACTCTTCCTCATATTCTGGTTTTACGCTACTGCAGTCAGCGACCATCTGGATCTTATCGCCGACTCCCAGTGCGAGCAAAATTTCTACATTGTTTCGTCCGTAAACCAGGGTCTTTTCCGGACACTTTTCAAACGTGTAGGATACCAGTTCTCTGGCATTGTTGTAAACCTCAACCGTAACCGGATAATGCTCCGAATCCGGTTCATTTGCGCTGACTGTTTCTGTCACTGTTTCTGGTGCAGTCTCTTCCGCTGCAACTGGTATGCTCAGTGCCATACTGAATGTCAATGACAGGCTGACTACCCATGATAAAAGTCTCTTTTTCATAATCTTACCTCTTCCTTTCTCTTCTTAAGATTGATTGTGATATTTATCTGCCTCCCAGGAAATCCCACCATATCCGGCTCAATGTGTTCCGTCAATGATGGTAATCCCCTGTTTTTCGATCATGTCCATAATTTTTTCGATATTGCCGCACCTGGTACCATCCTTCTTCTTGGTACAAATCCCCACATGGACCGTTTCCACCTGCTCCTTTTTCAGACGCTCCACTTTCTCAAGAATGCCGGCATCTTCATTCGGATCACTGTCACAGCCATTGCATTTCATAAAGGCGACAACCTCGACCTCCTGCCCATTGTAGATCTCGAAACTTTTTCTGCGCTCATAAAATGCCCGCAGGCAAGCCGCACCGGTACAGACCCTGTTTGATTTCAGGCAAGTCAACATTCCAATTTTCTTCATAAAATCCTCTCCTGACATTTTTCTTTTTTCACTTTTCACAACATCTGTCCGTTTGTCCGCACAGCCAGGTGCGCAAGCGCCCTGTCTGCCGTCCACTGAGACTGGGCTTTTATAGTAAAAAAGCGCCCTCATTCTTATCCGGGCGCAAAAAAGTACAACAAAATAAGCTGCTTCCTATCTACCGTAAGAATCAAACTAAATGACTCACAAGCAGTTCTCCTGACTTCAGTTCTACGTTTCCGAGCGCCTTCCCAAGCTGACTTTGCACCACAGCTCAGTGACATCTTTGCCCTGAAACTCCCTGTTACAGTGACGGGATCGTACCGGACTTTCACCGGTTTCTCTATGAATCCTTGCGGAACTTGCGAGTGCTGGTTCCAAACCAACAAATGTTATTTTTGTGATAATTCGATTATAGCCCCTTTACCTTTTCATGTCCAGTATTTTTCCCAGTATTTTCGCTATTTCTTCGTGTCAAAGACCCGTTGTCAACTCCTCATTCCTATCCTCTCATTTTGATGTATACCACCAGCTCGTGCGCCATCAAGATAACTCACCTTGTCCTCTGTCAAAAAATATGATACCATTGAAAAAGAACAGAAGTGGATATTCGACACATCAAAAGGTGCTGTGTGACAAAAGAATTTCCACAGAGAGCTGCTCTCTGGAATAGGAGGAACTGTATGATAAAAATTTTGATTGTGGAAGATGAAGAGGCGATCGCCAATCTGATCCGGATGAATCTCGCCAAAGCAGGATATCTGTGCGAGATCGCCTCCGACGGAAAAGAGGCTGCGGATTTCATAGAGGAGCGAACGTTTGACCTGATTTTGCTGGATATCATGCTCCCTAAACTAAACGGATATGAAGTTCTGGAATACGCAAAATCAGTGGATATTCCTGTGATTTTTCTGACGGCTATGGGTGAGACACAGGACAAGGTAAAAGGCTTAAAAATGGGTGCAGAAGACTACATCGCAAAACCTTTCGACATTGCGGAGCTTCTGGCGCGTGTCGAGACCGTCCTGCGCCGTTACAACAAAACCGAGAAAAAGCTGAAGCTTTTTGACATAGAGATCGATACCGAGTCGAGAACAGTGACTCAAAATGGTCATCCCGTTGACTTGACAACAAAAGAATACGAACTTTTGCTGCTGTTTTTGAGAAATAAAAACAGAGCTCTTCACCGTGAAACGATCTATGAAAATGTATGGGGCGGTGAGTATGCCGGAACTGGACGCACCGTTGACCTTCATGTGCAGCGGCTGAAAAAGAAGCTCGGTTTAGAGGAACATATCGTTGCGATCTACAAAGTCGGATACCGCCTTGTCGTGTAAAGAGGTCAAAATGAAATTATCCTGGAAACTATTTTTTATCACAACGCCAATGTTTGTGCTCTTTTTAACTTTATTCGGCACATGGATGATACAGGACAGTTTTCAAAACAGTCTCAACAAAGAGATTGATCGCTGTATGGTCGAAAATCAGATGTTTCAAAATTCATATGAACTGACGCAAAACAGTCTGTCTCAGGATCAGAAACAACACGTATCCACCAAAAAGCTGGTCGAAAGTTTTCACCACAAATCAGCTTCCGATGACGGTTCTGTCCGCATTTTCAGCGCCAATGGTTTTCTGCTCTATCAGGACAGTGAGTTTCAGATTGAACACCAGATCACAGAGATTCTGAACGAAAGACAGAATGTAGGCTATCAGATCTTTCAACTGGAGAATGAAGTCTATCTTGTGGTCGTGTGCAGAACCAGCCTTGGGGAATATATTGAGACGACCAAAAATATTTCCGATGTCTTTCAAGATCGCTCCTCCATGTATCTCCGCTATCAGATCAGTGTTCTTCTCATGACCTCTCTGGTCGGGTGCCTGACATTTTTGATTCTGTTTCTCGTGATGCGCAACATGCACCGCCTTTCTTTTGCGACGCGCCAATTTGCGCGCGGGCAGTATGATATGCGTGTCACCATCCGCAGCGATGACGAGATCGGGATGCTTGCCGACGATTTTAACTGGATGGCAAATGCGATGAATGTACAGATGGAAAAATTAAAAAACGAGGTGCAGCGTCAGGAGGAATTCACCGCCGCATTTGCCCATGAGCTGAAGACACCATTGACTTCCATCATCGGATATGCCGACACGATCCGACAGATGGAGCTTACACCGGAAGAGACAGATATGTGTGCGAATTACATTTATCATCAGGGAAAGCGACTTCAGTCACTGTCCTATAAACTTCTTGAGATGACGATGGCAGGAAAACAAGATCTGTCTTACAATGAAATCTCTGTGTCGGATTTTTTAGATGAAATCCAAAAAACAGCCATGCCCTCACTGCTTGAGAAGCACCTTTCACTGACCATCAAAGCCGACAGCGGCATCCTCCGCGGGGACCGCGAACTGTTAGCCTCCGTGTTTCTCAATCTGATTGACAATTCCCGAAAAGCTTCAAAGCCCGGGCAAGAAATCCGTCTCACCGGCACACAGCTTTCAGACTGCTATGCCATCTCAGTCGAAGATGAAGGAGGAGGGATTCCGCCTGAGGATCTTGATCGAATCACAGAGGCATTCTATATGGTGGACAAATCACGTTCCCGCAAAGAGGGAGGGGCTGGACTTGGTCTGACGCTCTGCCAGAAAATCATCGATCTTCACCATGCTGTCTGGTATTTTGAGAATAATCCTGAGAAGGGTCTGAAAGTGACCGTTCGTTTTGATCAGCAAGACCAGACGCTCCGCGGGCGCAAAAAGCAGCGTCCAGAGTCTGAAGATCATATGGGCATTGCCTGCCCGGAGGAAACATGAAAGAGAAACGAAAAACTATCTTTAAATATGTGCTTGGCATTCTGTCCCTCGCCGCATCTGTGATCCTTGCCTGGTTTCTCCCAGGCTGGTACAGCAGTTGGCACGACACACGGCTGATGCGTCAGGTCACCTTGTCAAGCCGTGAAAATATCGATTTTCTTGATATTGACTCGCTCGATATCGCCGACCGTCTGAATATGCTGCAAAACAGTGAAAATTTCGGATGGGATGTCGGTTTATGGGACGGCGCCTATTTCTTCTCTGGCATCACGGAGGATACCTTGTTTGAGAAATCAAAAGCCTTAATCGGAGACTGGTGTGTCAGCGGATTGCTGCCAAGACAATACCACAGCTGGGTAAAAGATCTCTATCCCCGTTTTTTTACCAGCTCAAATCTCTATCTGGATCAGGCGATTCTGCCAGTCTGTATGGTAAACTTTGTGGATGAGAGACAAAATGCTCTCTTTATCGTCATGGATATTGAAAAAGATCTCATCTATTATGCTTCAGCGACCGGTCCCTGGATCGAAGAAGAGATGGCATTGTCTCTGGGATACGCTTCTTATGCTGACATGAGTACTCGTCTTTCCAAAGGAGAAAGCCTTCTCGGATGCCAGCCTGATACCTCGGGCTATGATTTTGCCTCCGTGTGCGGTGCGGATACTGCATCGATTTCTTCCTCACCTGACTGCTTAGAGCTGAGCGTTGTCTTGTCATTCGATACCTTTCATGGATCCGCCTTCCGCAAAGTGATCTGCAATGGATCTGCTTTTGGTCTTGCCATCATGTACGGCACAGAGCGCTGGTCTGACTTTGTCACAGAAATCTGTCTGAAGCTTGGCATCGAGGAATACGCTGAAGATACGATGTTCTGGCTCTCTTCTCTGGGGGCAGATGTCTTTAAGGAACAGTCCGATCTGTCCGAACTTGAAAGCTGACGAGAAAATCCTGCCATGATACAACTTTGATACAACTTTGAAGAAAATCTGATACATGTCTCGTGTATCCTCTCTGTTGAAGGCAACAGAGAGGATTTTTTTAATTTGAGATAAAATTTAAAAAGGGGACCTAAGATCTATTATGATAACATCAAACAACCTTAAACGTATTCTGCAGCAGCGCGGTCTTCTTCGCGCAGTGATATCGGAACCATCCGACGGTACATCCTTTTGCCATCTCTCCTGTGATTCCCGCAGCGTGGTTCCAGATACGCTCTTTCTGTGCAAAGGCAATGCTTTTCGCCCAGAATATTTACAGGATGCCATCCATTGCGGCTGCACCGCATACATCAGTGAAGTTCCCTATGAGGTACCTCAGAAGATTTCCGGCTATATCGTAAATGATATGCGAAAGGCAATCGCCGTCGTGTCAGCCGCATTTTTTGAATATGATCCAGACCATCCTGCGCTGATCGGCATCACCGGGACGAAGGGAAAGACGACCACCGCCTGGTATTTAAAAGCAATGCTAGACCTGTGGCAGGCAGAACTGGGCAAGCCACAGACAGGTCTGATCTCCACGGTCTTAAACTATGACGGCATCCACCGCACCGACTCCTCCATGACAACGCCAGAGGCACCGACACTCCACGAGCTTATTTTCAACGCAAAGAAAAGTGGTCTGTCCCATATGACGATGGAGGTCTCCAGCCAGGCATTAAAATATAAAAGAGTACAGGAATTAAAATTTCAGGTTGGCATTTTTCTGAATATCTCCGAGGATCACATCAGTCCTCAGGAGCATGAAGATTTTGAAGATTATTTCAGTGCAAAACTATCTATTTTTCGCCAGTCACAGATCGCCTGCGTAAACATGGATTCCGACTATCAGGAACGGATCCTAAAAGCTGCAAGAAAATCGGGGAGAATGATTACTTTCGGCAGACATCCGCAGGCAAATGTACACTGCTGTGATATCCTCACAGCGCATGACCATATCACGTTTCGTGTGGAATGTGATCATTTCAGCGAACGTTTTTCACTGAATATGAGGGGAAAATTTAATATAGAAAATGCGATGGCGGCGATCGCCGCAGGCTATGCACTTGGCATACCAGTACACTGTATGCAGGAAGCACTCGCCTCCACACATGTTCCTGGAAGAATGGAACATTTTTTCAGTGCGGATGGCAAAATCTGCGGCATTGTCGATTTCGCACACAATCGCTTAAGCTTTGAAAAACTGTTTGACGCCATCTTTGAAGAATACCCGGAATACAAAAAAATTATCACTGTGTTCGGCTGTCCTGGCGGCAAGGCGTTCAACCGCAGGCGGGAGCTCGGCATCCTCGCCGGTCTGTTTTCCGACTATGTCTATATCACCATCGATGATCCGGGAATGGAAAGCCAGGAAACGATCTCCGAGGAAGTGCGCAGATATGTCGAGATGGTCGGATGTGCCTGCAGCTGTATCTCTGACCGCAAAGATGCCGTGCGCGCTGCCGTCGCAATGGCAGCGGCACAGAGAGAAAAGACGATGATTCTTGTGCTCGGGAGAGGCAGTGAGAAGTATCAAAAAATCGGGAACCACTCCTACCGCTATCCTACCGATTCTGACCTTCTCTCCGATGCACTCCGATCCTGTCCATGCAGCCTCTCACTCGCCTCTGACGCGCGATGAGAGTGCATCTGCCGCCAGCACCATGACGATCAGTCCGATCAGATAGGCTCCCGCCATCTCCCACAGATATCCGTTCATCGAAAACAGAAGGGGTGTCCCGATTCCTCCCGCTCCGACGAGTCCGAGAACCGAAGCATCTCTCAGATTGACATCAAAGCGATAGAAGGCACCTGAGAAAAATGCTTTCTTCACGCCTGGCCACAGTGCATATTTGATTTTTGCAAACCACCCGCATCCCATCCCCGAAAAAGCCTCCAGGAGATGGGAATCAGCGTGATCCAGCACCTGCGAAAACATCTTCGCACACATGCCAAAGCTCAGCACCGCCAGTGTCATCACACCAGCGAAAGCTCCCGGTCCTGTCACACGGATAAAGATCAAGCCATAGATCATCGCCGGGATCGTCCGAACTGCGGCAAGGATCAATCTTGCCACTGTGCAGACCAGAGGATGACTTGTCGTCTTGCTTGCCAGAAAAGAGAACGGCACCGCAAGCGCAGCTCCGATCGCAGTTCCTCCTGCCGCCATCGCCGCAGTCTCCAACATCAGCCAGGGGACTCCATTTTTTGTGATGTTAAACACAAGTGACCAGTCCGGGTGCAGGAAACCAGAAAAAATTCCTGCGAGAATCGCACCGCCTTTTTCTGGTGCCTTGATCTCGAAGAATTCACTCCCTCCGACAAAGAGTGCCGCCAGAAAGATCAGCGCAATCACCACTTTTTTTCTCCCTGCAATCACACTGCGAGATGATAATTTCTTTCTCACACTCTGATTGAGCATCTCCACAAGCAAGACCACCCCATACAGAAACAGCAAAATCATTCCCACCTTGGCATATTCCCGCCATGCGATTTTCTCATTCAGTAAAATTCCAAGTCCTCCTGCGCCCACATAGCCCAAAATGGATGCATGGCGCACATTGATCTCAAAAGCGTACAGCACATTTGACACAAATTCAGGCATCATCTCCGGCACAATCGTGCGCAGGAATGATCTCGCTCTCCCATTTCCCGCCGCACACAGAGCTTCCATAACATGAAAATCCATGCAGTCAAGCTGTTCCCATGTCATCTTGCTCAAAATTCCAAAGGTAAAAAGTGCAATCGCCGTCACTCCTGCCGCCGCCCCCACTCCCAGCAGAAAAGAGGCAGCCAACGCGATCACAAGAACCGGTATTGCCCTCACCAGATGGATCACCGTGCGCAGAAAAAACGTCCATTTTCCTCGCTTTGTCACTTTTTGACAACAAAAAATCGCCGCAATCCAGGCAAATGCCGCCCCGACCGCGGTGCCCCCGACCGACATGCACACCGTCTCCAAGAGCGGCTTTACAATCTTTCCACTGTAAGAAACATCGGGCGGGAACATCTGTCCCAAAATCACACCGAGCTGCCCTTTTCTCTTGATCAGGACAGAGATCTGGAAATCACACAGCCAAAGAGAAACCACCACCAAAAAAAGGAGCATACAAAGCCTTGCTCTCTTTGCATATTTCTTTTTGTTCTGCATCGGTTGGAATCCTTTCATGTGTTCTCCCCTGCTCTTTCCGGTTTTTGACCGTGGTAGATTTCCTCCAGCTTTTCTGCCGTCAATTCTTCTCCCGTTCCTTCAAAGACAACGCGTCCTTCGGAAAGCCCGATCAGCCAGTCAGAAAACTCCATCGCCTGTTTCACGTTGTGGCTGTTCATCAGGATCGTGATTTTCGCTTCTCTCTGAAGCTGTTTGAGCAGACCGAGAACCTCTGCCGCATTGGCAGGGTCGAGCGAGGCCACCGGCTCGTCAGCAAGCAGCACCGTTCCTCTCTGCATCAGAGCGCGCGCGATCGCCACCCTCTGTTTCTCCCCGCCGCTTAAAAGTGCGGCAGGCTGATCTTTTTTCGCAGACAGCCCCACTTTCTCCAACAATTCTTCCGCTTCCTGCTTCTGAGTCTTAGAGAAATGTCCCACCGCCACCGCCCACAGCGGCATCTCATACAGCCTTGCATTCAGGACATTTTGCAGCGCACTGCTCTGCTCCACGAGACAGAAATCCTGAAAAATCATCCCGATTTTCTGCTGGAGCACTCTTTTCTTCTTCCCTTTGAGCGATGCCATATCTTTTCCATCCACCCAGATTTCTCCTTCATCGACTTGCTGCATCCCCTGAATGCTGCGCAGCAGTGTCGATTTGCCCGCACCGCTTCTGCCGATGACGGATACAAATTTCCCGTCCGGGATTTCCAGAGAAACATGGTGCAATGCGTGGACATCGCCCTCAAAGGTTTTACTCACATTTTTTAATATGACTGCCATAGATCTCTTTTCCTACTGCAGCTGGCGGAGCAGCTTCTGTGCCTCTCTCTCCCCGTCATACTCTGCATCATCGGCAAGTTCATAGCCCGTGTGAGCGAAGGTCGCAATCACTTCTTTTCCCTCTTCGCTCTGTCCGATCTCGATCATTGCCTGCGCAAAGGCATCTTTCAGATCATCCGTCATGATCTCAGAAGCCTTGCTCACACTGATCGTATCGTTATAAATTCCCTCTGTGACGCCTAAGACATTTGTATCCTCCCAGATCGAGCCTTCCTGACCAAAATCACTGTTCCACTGTTCTTCAAACTTATACTGTACATGCCCAAAACTTACCAGGATATCTGCCTGTCCTGAGGCGAGACGTGCCATGGAAGTCGCATAGGAGTCAGACTGAATCACAGAGTCGAGATCGCTGATCCCTTTTCCATAATGCTCTGACAGCCACAGGCTCGGATAGATATAGCCAGAGGCTGAAGAGGCACTCATCACTGCCCAGGTCGCACTGTTTAAGTCCTCCCAGGTCAATTCCTCCCCACTGTTGACTTTCTGGGCAAGTTCTTTTCCTTTTTCGGAAGGACCTGCAAGAATGATGGAGCGGTAATATTTTGCCATCTCGTCGGTATATTCCCCTCTCACTCCGTCATTCCAATCTCTTGGATCTTCGGAGTCCTTGCTGTACGCTGCCCGCAGTGCTGTCAGCAGCACCTCACACTCCTGGTCATAGAGCACATACGTTCCACCGGAGATAAATCCCACATCTGCCGTCCCTGCGCTGAGCGCTTCGCCGACTGCCTCGTAAGAAGATCCCACCGTCATCTCAATCTCATCGACCTGGTATCCTTTTTCCAACAATTTTTCTTTCAGCATTTCCTCGAGAGGTTCTGTCGCTGCCAGAATTGTCTCCGCTGCGTCGTAAGGCGCAAATGCAATCTTTAACTCTTCAATCTCCTTTGTCTCCGCTGCGCCAACATTGCCTGAGAATACAGAAGTCATCATCACTGCGGCAGCGATCGCTGCCATTGCTTTCTTTTGTCTCATATCTTTCATTTCCTTTCTATGATAAATTTATAGCCAATAACAATGGTTGAGAGGACCGCTTCCATGTCCCAGATTCATACCGTCCTTCAGTGCCCCTGTCAAGTAGGCTTTTGCGTTTCTCACACTCTCCTCGACGGAATATCCCATTGCCAGATTGCTCGCGATCGCAGAGGACAAGGTACAGCCCGTCCCGTGTGTGTTCGGGTTATCCACACGCTCCCCCCGAATCCAGATCTCTGCCCCGTCCACATACAGAAGATCATCCGCGGAGTCATCGAGATGACCACCCTTTACCAGCACCGCACCGCGGATTCCCTCTGAAATCTTTTTCGCCGCACAGACCATATCTTCTTTCTGGCGGATCTCTACCCCTGACAGACACTCCGCCTCCTTTAGATTCGGTGTCACCAGCGAAGCCAGCGGCAGCAATCTCTCTGTCAGCTTCTGCTGCGCACCTTCCGTCAAAAGACGGCTCCCGCTCGTCGCCACCATCACAGGGTCAACGACAGTCTTCTCTGCATGATACTCCTCCAGCTTCTGTGCAATCACCTCAATCAGATCCGCACTCGAAACCATTCCGATCTTCACCGCATCCGGCGTGATATCCTGAAAAATACAGTCCAGCTGATCAGCCAGAAACTGTGGTGTCGACTCCAGGATCGACTTGACTCCCATCGTATTCTGTGCTGTCAGAGCCGTGACCGCGCTCATCGCATACAGCCTGTGCGCTGTGATTGTCTTAATGTCCGCCTGAATTCCAGCTCCTCCGCTGCTGTCAGAGCCGGCAATCGTCAATACTGTTTTCATAAATAAAATCCTTTCTACTTATCTGCACAAAAAATACACTCACTCGGCGAGTGCTTCCGCCTTTGCGGAAAAAAAATCCAGATCATACCGATCCGGATTTCACACACTCATCTGTCATGTTCTTTTCTTTTTCTGACACGTTCCTACATTGGCATGATCCAAATCAGGTTCCAGGGTCGAAACTTCCGTTTCCTCTCAGCCCGTCACCACAGACTCCCCTCGCTGTTTATTCTTTTTTATCATACCACGAACCTGAAAATAATCAATAAAAATTTTTCTTCACCAAAACAGAAGCAGGCACTCACCATCATCGGTAAATGCCTGTTCCTTAAAATTGAGCAAAGACTAAAAAAATTAAAAATTGTAATGGGCACGACAATTCCTCTGTCCAAACAAATTTTTGTTTTAACCATCGGTATCCATTTGATGGACCGTTTTTTTCTTCCAATAATAGAAGCTGCTTCGATTGATGTTCATTGTTTCACAGAGCAACTTCACCGGAAACTCGACTGACAATTCGAGAATTACCTGGTATTCCTGCTGCTGTACGAAATAATCGAGCCATCCACCTTCACTTTCTAACTTTCTTTTTAACCGCGCTTCATTAATACGCGCTTTCATCAGGACCTGAATCAGTTCTTTTTTTGTCATATTCTCATACGACTCAAGATTCTGCGTCTTAGGCAAATCAAACTGCCTTGTTGCCGCCAAATGAGCTTTATTACTTTGATTCTTTGGAGGTAACTGATTCACGTCCCGATACATCCGCATATACGACCGGGCAGTCTCCTCGCCGATATCGTATAGCTCTGCGGCTTGATAACGCGTGATTTCGCCCTCATAAATTCTGCGTCCAATATCCAATCGCTGTTCTTTTGTATATTTCATGGTGAGTCTCCTCTTCACGAGGAAGTTACCTCCTCCGTCTCCAAAACAAATTTATCACTTCAAAATTATTCTTTTGATATTTTTCTTTTATTTTTCGCAAGCAAGAATACAATCACTGCACCACTGATGCCGATCAATATCATATACAAAGAAAGATTGGATTCGTCTCCCGTCTTAGGGTTATGTGAAGGCGGCTCCGTGATAGGCTGTTCCGTTTCCGGTACTTCAGTCTCTGGTTCCGTTTCCGTCTCATATTCATTGTGAAACTTCGCCTCAATCTGTTTCGTACCATCCGAATCAGGATAGAGAATTGCGGTAGCCTCCAGTCCCGACCCATCTTCAGCATTTGTCACATATACCGTCATCTCATAGACCGTATCATCATACGTACACTTCGGATTCGTTCCAGCTAACTGGCGGATCGTATACTTATAAATCCCCGGGTTCTCATAGGTGATGGTTGGCAGGCCGAAATTTCCTGCCCCTATGACTTCCATAGTATAGATTCTGCCCTTCGTCTCTTTTGGCATAGGACATTCCTCATCTACAGCCACCAGTTCCACCACAAATTTCTCTGCCGGATCGGGGACTGTTCCCGAAAGGGATATCTGAACAGGCACAGTAACAGCAGGCATCTCCGCCGCAATAGCAGTCTGTGCCATCATTATGCTGCATAGCAACGCTATTATCAGTATTAAACTCATCGATTTTTTCATCTTAATCGTCCTCCTGATCTGCTGCTCTATAAGGCTCCATCGCAGCAAGAATGATTGTTCTTGCATCTGTAAACTCTGAAGAACAGGTGGTAAAAGCCAATATCTGAGGGTTTGACATCTGCTTCATTTTTTCAATGACTTCCTCATGCAGATACATAGAATTTTCCTCTGCGTAGGAAATCAGACCATTTATATCAGTCTGCCAGCGTTCCGGCTCATAGATGTAATCATCCGAAGCCTTCACAACCAGACAGGCAAAAATTTCAAGATTATAAGCCCTATCGGGCAAAAATAACATTCCAGTAGTATTTTCCTCAAAGAATGCTTCTTCTTTGTAAAGGTCAAGGTCTCCGAACATACTTCCCTTTTCCATATGATGACCATACAGCACAGAATATGCATCGGAAAAATGAGAATCATTCCGCGAATCCAGATAAATGCTCCCTGCCAGAGCAAAATTGCCGTATACATCTTTATTAATATAAGTCAGGTTCGTGTCTCCTTGTAATACCGGGTAATCCACTTTGGTATTATCCAGCACCACCCACGCATGTACGTCCGGGTTAATAGCCATAAGTTCCTCAAAAGAGGCGCCTCCGCTATCTTCATCCTCTATGACAGGTTTCAGTTTAATCATGTCCGCCTGCACATCCTCAGCGGCAGAATAAATCTGTCTGTTGTCCCACAAAGCATAAGCGGCATAAGTCCCTGCCACACACAGACTTATCAGAACAATCAGACTGAGCAGGGAGTTTGCGGCTTTCAAAATAAATCTCGACATAAAATCTCAGGGCTTTAAGCCGCACTCCTTTCCTTAAAACCATACCGGTTGGCAGAGGGTGGAAATCCACCCTCTCCGGTATCAATGATATAAGCAAAATTAGTTGTTGTCAAAATTAGTTCTCATGTGCAAAGCGTTTCTTGCCTAAGAATGCAAACAGACCTACGATTGCAACTGCCAGAAGAAGGATATATGGCAGACTGTCCATGTTGATGCCAGTCTCAATCTCACCATCTTTGTTATTAGTAATAACTGTCGTAACTAATTCCTGCCCAATCGTTCCCGTCTTATTATCATCATATGTTGTCTTATAACCGTCACCAATATAATCTGCTTCTTTTACTTCATATTCTACTCCATAAGGAATATTATTAAACCTAGATTATTCACGGCACAGCCATGAAAGTGGCTGAAAGCCGCATAGTTACTGTATTTTAACCGAATATTGCTTTTCACTTATTAAGTGAATAAAAAAAGAGCATCCATTTGTGGTAAAATTAAGGTGTTCAAAGTCTTAACCAAACTTACAAAGGAGCCCTTTATGAGTATTGTAAACACCTTATCGCTTGAAAGCAATAGACAAATTAAAATAAATTTTGACGGAGGTGATTTATCCTCCGATGCAGGCTTACTTCTTATCAAAGAATTTGTAAGCAAACTTGGTATTGATAAGCTTTTGGGTAATGCTTTCAGAACCAATGATACTGCATTGTTTCGATATCACACGGATCAGGAAAACCTGCTCCAGATGATATATATGATCATTGCAGGCTACTTCGAAGATGATGCTTCTGATGAACTTACCAATGATCCTGTATTCAAGTCTGTACTTGAAAAAGATGCACTTGCATCACAGCCTACTGTATCAAGATTTTTTAACCGTATGGATGAAGATACCTTAAACCAGTTTCTTACTATTGGCAGAATGCTGAGAAAGAAAATCTACAGTATCCAGATGCCACAAGCTGTTATTCTGGATCTTGATTCCACTCTCCTTGATGCATACGGTAAACAGGAAGGCAGAGCCTTTAACTTTCATTATCAGAGTAACGGCTACCATCCACTTTTATGTTATGATGGAATGACCGGGGATCTGATAAAAATCCAGCTTCGTGATGGAACACGGTATTCCTGTACTGGAGTGGTTGACTTCCTGCAGCCGATACTTGATGAATACTTGAATGATTATCCGGCAATCCGTATTTTGCTTCGTGGTGACAGCGGTTTCGCTACGCCTGATCTTTATAAGCAGTGTGAGGAAAACGGCACAAGCTATGTTATCCGACTGAAGAAGAATGGAATTCTCCGTGAAAAAGCATCCCATCTTGTAAGGGAACTTGATGAAATCACCAAAAATAACAAAGTTGATTATGCGGTAGTTTATGGTGAATTCATGTACAAAGCAGGTCCATGACCTTATGAAAGGCGCGTGGTATGCAAAGTTGAAAAGCCGGAAAACCAGATGGTTTATATGTACACATTTGTTGTCACAAACATGGATTCCTCATCAGAGTATCTCATCAAATTTTACTGCAAGAGAGGAGTGATGGAAAACTTCATCAAAGAAAGCAAATCCGGTTTTGATTTCGCTTCCGTAAGCAGTCATACCAGAATGGTAAATGCCAATAGGCTTCAGGTACACGCTCTTGCATATAACATATTTAATTGGTTTAGACGATTGGCGTTATCAGCAAACATGCGAAAGCAACGCATTGATACCGTCCGTTTAAAACTGCTGAAGAT
>JALEVQ010000040.1 GCA_022788205.1 Robinsoniella sp.
AAGATCTCCTCGAAGCTCATCTCTGCGTTATCTGCATCACGTACGCACTGTGGTGCATAGATAACCTTCGGAACTTCCTGTCCAGCCAGTTTACGGATTGTCATCTCAACTCCGATTGCTCCCATTACGTCTGGTGCGAAGTCTACGGTTGCATCCAGCTCGCCTTCTCTGATCGATGTCATTGCTTCACTTGTTCCATCTGTTCCTACAATCACACAGTCACTGTTTGCTGCTTTCACTGCTTCCAGTGCTCCCATTGCCATCGTATCGTTGTTGCAGTAGATTCCTGCAAGGTCTGGGTACTGCTGTAACAGCGTCTCTGCGATATTGTAAGCTTTCTGACGATCCCAGTCTCCATTCTGTACTGCTACTACCTCGATCTTGTCATTGCCCTGCTCCTCGAAGAAGTCATTGAAGCCCTGTGTACGTGCCTGCGCTGCTGTTGCCTGGCTCAGTCCCGTGATACATGCTACTTTGCCTTCCTGTCC
Organism: Robinsoniella sp.; assembly: GCA_022788205.1. GTDB lineage: Bacteria > Bacillota > Clostridia > Lachnospirales > Lachnospiraceae > JAGZHZ01. The sequence goes on from JALEVQ010000040.1 coordinate 489, forward strand.
AATCTTATTGTAGATCCACTCTGCTCCCTGTCTTCCTGCCATGTAGTGCCATGCTCCTACTGTTGTGCTTGCATATGGGCTGAATGCATCCATAACCGTTGTCAGATCGATTCCTTTTTCCAGAGCCGATTCACATCCTGGTACCAGGTTTCCTTCTGAAATACCGGAGATCATGATCGAATTGTATCCTTTGTTGATCATATCCAGCATCAGGGTCAGCTGTCCTTCTTCGTCTGTCTCTGTCTGAGCTCCACGCACATCTACTGTCACATCATATCCTGCATCTCTGAACAGCTCCTCTGCCCACTCAGCTCCTTCTTTCTCCATACGCCAGAACTCATTCTCAAATGTCTTTGTCGCAAATCCGATTGTCACAGAACCCTCTAACTTCGGAACTGCTCCCAGCTCTTCTCTGATATCATTGTACTGTACTGCACCGTCATAAAAATCATAGCCCTGCTCTGCTACGTCTGCACTTGGAAGTTCTTCCTCTGCTGCGAATGCTGGTGCCACACACGTTGTTAACATACATGCTGCCAATAATGCTGATACTAAAGCTTTTTTCATTTTTCTACCTCCACTTTGTTTTTTGAAACCGGTTTCAATACGATAACTTCCACATTTGTATGTGAAATTTTCTGATCTGGTCACAATAAGCGCGATTTGTATATTTCAGGTCATATACCCTTTTATGCCTTCCATAATACTGAAACCGGTTTCATTTTTTTGTAACCAAACCATTTTGGTTTTGCCGTCCCAAAATATACATTTTTCCTATGTCCCATATCTTATCATTTTCTTTGTTTTTTGTATATTGACGTATTTTCCAAATTATACAACTAAAAATTATACATATTGTACAATCATCTAGCATGACAATCAAGAGGTTTTCAGAGCTAATGCCAAAAGAATCGTACAGCCTTCCCCCGGAACACTCTTGACTTCCAGGCGATACTGATCATTGTAAAGATAACTCAGGCGTTTTCGTATATTGTAAATCCCAATATGCTCCACTTCTGTGTCATCCATATCCTGAGGAGGACATTCAAAATATTTTTCAATGCATTCTCTGGAAATTCCAACTCCATTATCCCAGACTGTGATGAGCAATTCTTATCCACTGCTCTGAGCATGAATCACTATTTTTCCATCGAGTATCTGATGTGTTTGCCGATCTTTGTGTGGAAGCAATCCATGCTTAATCGAATTTTCTACAATGGGCTGCAAAATATTTTTCGGAATTAAAAGATAGCGATCTTTTTCATTTACCTCAAACTGGTAATCAATTGTATTGTGGCACAGATATCTCTGAATCAGCATATATTGAGACAGAACTTCCCTCTCCGCCTCAATGGTATCATAAACTCTGCTGTTTTTAATGGCAAGGCGATCTTTCAGTGTGCCAATCAATGCCGTATTCACTTTCGTGATCTCCTCCGTTTTTCCCATATGAGCCAAAAATGTGATAATGTTTAATGTATTATAGATAAAATGAGGATCAATCGCAGATACAAGAAGAGAATACTGCATCTCCTGTTCTTTCTTTTCCTGAGCAATTCTGCGTTCCATATCTGATTGGATTGTCTGCACCATCACGTTAAAATTTCCCGTCAGTCTGCCAATCTCATCATCGTGATCATCCTCCGGAATTAGATCATAATTTCCTTTCGTGACGCGTTCAATTCTCTTGCTCAAAACAGTCAAACGTCTCAATAATTGTCTGAGCAAGAAAAGAATCAGCACTATCATGAGCAAAATAATTCCATACATCAGACACTCTATCAGTAAAATGATATTTCTGTAAGGCTCTAAGAGAGTATCGCGGTCAGCATGTACTGCAATCTTCATATTTTCTCCCTCGTAGGAGCACAGTGTCATAAAATCCATGCCATCCTTCTGACTGAGAACAGAAGTCTGATATTGAAGCTGGTTAAACATATATTCCGGGTAAGAATCGAGCTGAAACTCATAGTCCGTATTTTGATATAAAATCCGTTCATTCTGCAGCATGCAAAAATCATGGATCCCTATATTTTCCAACTCATCAAACAGAGCGAGAATATAAGAGAAATCCATCATGTGAACGCCATAACAATTCAAACCGTTTGCAGAGAAAGGTACGACAAAACAGATCACACTGAAAGAATCATCCCCAAGAACCGGTGAGTAGATCATATCCATGTCCATAGATAACGTCGTCAGCCATCCAGAATCTAAAAGAACAGTTGCAACTTCCTCCGCCTCATCCTGGTAAAAAACATCTCCATTTTCCACATAGATCATAGAATATGTGGTAGCTACAATCGCGCCATCCCCCGGTATCTGATGGGAAGGATACCCATATTTCTGGGTGTGGAGTTTCGATAAGATCTGCTCTCTGAGTGACTCTCGCACTCCTTCATCCTCCGACATATGATACTCAAAAATCATATCCTGAGCCTCCTGATCCGTGTAGAGCACAAAAACCGTATTGTTGCCTCTCCATATATAGCTCTGACTGATTGTATTTGCGCACATAATGCTGGATATATTCTGTGCAATATAAGAATTCATCATATGATAAAAAATCTTTGGCATAGCAATCTGTATCATCAATGCTGTCATCAAACCAACCCCAATGATCAGACAGTACCCTTTCTTCATAATCGTGTCAGCCTTTATCCATCTCATATCTTTTCCCTTCCTGTACTTCTGCGCGATCAAAAATTCTTCTATCTTTCATGGATGTCAAATTACCTTTTGAGTCCAACCTCATTATATCTTTCGATATTACAAAAGATCAACTGATATTTCTCGTAAATTTCTTTAAAACGTGTTGTTTTTTACAACTATATAGGATATTTTTTGAAATATTATTGTATATTTTCTATAAAACGCAAAATAGATCATTTATTGTTTTTATTTATATTTGCTAAAATCCGTTTTTTCTGTTAAGTTTTAATCAATAAATAAAAAGAGGAGGACGAATTTTATGAAAAGAAAACTCGTTGCATCACTGGCAATGGCAATGATCCTTGGCGGAACTCTGGCTGTAAATGCGTTTGCAGAGGAGGCAGAAGCAGGCGTTGTTGTCGAGCAAAATGAAGACTCAAAGACAGGATATACGGCTACTTTTACTTACTACAATGACGAAGCAGCAAACGTAAAAATCCAGGGTGGTTTTACCTTCTACCGCTCAGGTGATGAATACTGCTATTCTGCCGGAAAGCTGAACGAAGATGGCGGCATCGTTGACACAGAAAATCATCTCTTTACTCCAGAAAACTGGGAGCCAGGTCTTTGCCGTTACGGTGATGCCGGATATGTAAAAGAGATGACTCACGATGAGGAGAGCGGCGCATGGACAATCAGCGTTGATCTGCCATGTGGTTCTTACCTTTACCAGTATGTGATCGTGGATGCAGATGGAAATGAAGAAGTGATTACAGACCCTGCAAACATTCCTTCCTGCAATGAGCTCGGCGCATCCCAGACACGAAGCCAGTTCTTCGTTCCATATGATGCTGAAAAACAGGCAGAGTCCGATGACTGGACTTTCGTATTCCCGGCTGAAAATGAAGAAGACCGTGGAACCCTGATTTGGGAGACCTACGAAGGATATACCTATGAAGGTTCTGACACAGCAACACAGGAAATGGAAGTTTATCTGCCGGCAAATTATGATCCAGACAGAGAAGAGCCATACAAAGTACTGTATCTCGCTCATGGCGGCGGCGGTGAAGAGGGAGACTGGTTCCATCAGGGTAATGCCGGAAACATCGTGGATCGCCTGGTCGCTGACGGAGAATGTGAAGAGTTTGTCATGGTTGCCATCGACATTTCCAAGGGAAACAATGACGAGCGCTGTGAAAATCTGATCACTTATACTCTTCCATATGTTGAGGAGCATTATAATGTATCACGGGAAAAAGAAGGACGTGCTCTTGCAGGATTGTCAATGGGTGCTGGCTTCACCTATACCGTTCAGTATCTGGTTCCTGATACCTTCGGATACTTTGGCGTCTTCAGTGTTGGATACTTGTCCGCTGATTATGATATCGTAGACGCCGTAAACAATGGTAAAGCAGACATGTACCTCGCATGCGGATATGCAGACCACACGATCGGTTCTGCTTTTGTACAAGGACAGACACCAATGCAGCCATTCTCTGAGTACCTGGATGAGAATGACATTCCTTACATCGGTCTGAATGTTGTGGAAGGCGGACACGATTGGTTTACCTGGCCACAGACATTAAAAGATTTCGTCGAGACGACTCTGTGGAAATAAAAAAACTTCTCATGCCAGAATCCTGACATGAATCAACACAGGGATGCTGCAAAGGTAAAAATCTTTCTCCAAAGCAGCATCCCTTTTCTTTCGATTTTGGAACTTCACATTCCGGCATCTCTCTATTGAGAGCATTTTGATTCTCTTTTTCTGAAAGCAAAAAAAGACCGGAAACCCTCGATTTCTCAAGGATCTCCGGCGCCCCTGCCAAGGAGTCGAAGCGACGGGATTCGAACCCACGACCTCTGCGTCCCGAACGCAGCGCTCTACCAAACTGAGCCACGCTTCGATTTTTCTAAGCTCTAATCTTCCAAAGCTCTCTCATTATATCACTAGCCTTTCAAAAAATCAAGTCTTTTTTTATCTCTTCTTAATTTTTGTCAAGTAAACGTTGGCAACCTCATCCTTCCTGTCATTTTGTTTATCTATACGCCATCCTTCCACATGATATCACTCCAGACATGCTGCATTCTGGCTCGATCTGCAGCATGTCACGGGAATGATTTTTCAGACTTCCATCTTCAAAATTCTAAGCAGTAGATCTGCTGTTCCTACATTGTATCCGCTTGTCGCATAAACTCCGTTGAGAGAGCCACAAGTCACAACAATCAACGGTAGCTTCTCTGGATCCACATACATTCTGCGTCCCAGCGTGCTGACATTCTCCATGAAATCATCATAGTACACAGCCGCTCTCGGAAATGTCTCAATGCATCTTGCGATGGTTGCATTTTTGTGCACTTTCTGATTCCTTAATACAAAGATTAGACTCCCTTCATATTTTTTAAACTCCGTGCGCCTCTCAAACAGTTCATTTAAGATATGCTCGGTAGGCTCTTTCGCCTCCTCCAGCCAGAACAAGATTTTCTTTTCTCCTTCTGTGAGAGCCGCAGCTTCCACGGCACGCCCTTCTTCGTCTTTCAGATTAAACGGAAGAATCTTGATGTTCTCCATCATATCTCCCAATTCTGCATCCCGCAGATGTAAGGTCACCTGCTTTTCCTCTCCCTGTGTCACATCAAACAGATATCTCTTCGCAAACACATTTCCATTTGGCAGACGATTTGCCGTGATCAGACGATATCTTCCCGGTTCCACCGAAATCACACATCCTTCTCTGGCAACTTTCTCGCCACTTAGATCCAGCGTCTGATACCCCTGCTCTCCTTCTTTTGCAATGCTCCAATTTTGCTCATAATTCCAGACCACGCTGTCATCTGCCGCCAGTACACGGATCGAAGAAGTTTTCTCTTTCTCTGGCTCCACAGCCACGAAAGCTCCTTCCTTCCAGTATTCCATCGCACAATCCATCGGATTTAAACGCGCCGGAATCCCAAATGTCCTTGCCACCGCCACAAACAATGTTTTTCTGGACATTCTGGAGCCCACTCCAAGTTTCAGGCAAGCTGCTGGTGTGGTAACTAAAACTCGATGTTCTTTTTCCGGATTTTCTTTGATCGTTTCTTCGATGTACGCCCAGATCTTTCTCGGATCTTCCCTAAACTCGGCAACCTGTATCTCGCTAAACTGCGCACGAATCGCTTTTCTCCATGTCTTGAGCATTTCGTTGTGAATTCTCGGGTTCATGATATAATTTACAAATAACTCTTCTCTTTCATAGTCACGGGAGCGCATATCTTCCTTCCAGTATGCATCCAGGTAACACAGAGCATCCTGATAATGCTCTTCCAGAACGGCACAGTTTCCGTCACGCAGATCCTTCTCCGAGAGTGATGCCAAAAAAGCTTCTGTCAGACGTCTGTACTGTTGATGTTTTTTCTCAAATTGCTCTATTTCCTCGAAGCGAAGCGCTTCACATTTTCTGCTTCGCTTTTCCACCGTTGTCTGATATCGGATGGCTGCCTCTGCCTTCTGGTCAGGTGTTGGCTGCTGTTTATTCATCGGTGCATCGACGGGCGCTGTCATATCAAAGTCATCCCATTTTTCCAATTCATGCTCCATCCCGAGAATCAGTGTGCAGCTCGTCTCTTTTAGCGGGAGCAATGTTTCCGCAAATTTCCCATCCTTATACACTTCAATCCACAAATCTCCATATCCTGTCTGGAGCCATGCCACTCCTTCTCTATCCGTCTCCACAACTGCCACATCGCAAAGTCCGGCATAGTTCAGAACTTGAAAATGTACTTCTGCCCCTGCCAATGCCCGTTTTTCCTGATCCTGCACAGTCACCTTCACTCTCTTAGAAAACGCATAACGGTTAATCTGATTCCCCAGTGTCACCATGCCGACTTTTCCCACAATGTCCTCATGCGCAGAGATCGTGTCAAACCACCTAGAATGGACGATCATTGCTCTTGAGGCTGCATCATTAAACCATCCTTTATCTAAAATCGGCTCCGGCTCACACGCCCCAAGAAAATGCCACGCTCCAGCACACCAGATTTCTACCCACGCATGGTTATCATCACAGTGCGCCCACCATGGGACATAAACCTGTCTTGCCGGGATTCCAATGCTCCGCATCACATTCACCGTAAAGACAGATTCCTCACCACATCTTCCAAACACATTCCGGTACACTCCCATCGCAGAAAGCGTTCTCCCATCGGTGCTCTTGTATGTCGCCTCCTCAGCACACCAATAGTTCGCCTCAAGCGCAGCCTCTCTCATGTCGAGCCCTCTGATTCTTTTCTCCAATTTCTCATAAAAAAAACTCCTGCACGGCTCGATGCTCTCTGAATGGACACGATGATACAATACATAGTTCAAAAAAATATCTTCCGGTATCTCTTCTCTAAACAGTGGATTTTTCCAAAGTCTGACTCCATGGATCGCAAAATCTTTCATCACTTCACAGTCATAATTTCCCACATCGCTGAGCGGCATATGCCCGTACAGATACTTCAGTGCCAGCTTTTCTTCCTCATCACATTCCTCCATCCCCTGTGCAAATTCTGTCTCTAACTTTGGAAACTGTCTCAACAGTTCCTGATATTCACGCTCAATTCTTTCCTGACAAGATTTTGAAAACATGATTTCTTCCTCCCAAATTCTGCTCTACTTCAAACTCTCCAGTATCTTTCTGGCATCCTCCACTTTCTCTTTTGATGTTCGGAACATTTCATACTCACTAAATCCCGGAAGCCCCATACTGACTTTCCCTCTGCGATATTTCATCGGGCTGTCAAGCACAATTTTCCCCGACATATGATATGCCGTGATCTTTGTCGTGTCATACAATTTTTCAATCGTCTCAGCGTCGATGCCACCTCCGGCAAGAATCTGTATCCTTCCCTCAGCTCTTTTGTTCAGATCTCTCAATAATTCTTTTCCTTCCAGCGCATTGTTTTTCTGTCCTGAAGTCAAAACACACGACACTCCAAGCCGCTCAGCATCGTTTAATGACTGGTAAGGATCGCGGCACACATCAAAAGCACGGTGCAGAGTGACCCATCTCCCCTTTGCCGCTCTCACAAAACGCTCCATTTTTTCCATATCGAGCGCTCCGTCTGGCTCAAGTGCGCCGACAACAATCCCTTCCGCGCCAAGCTCACAAAACATCTGGATCTCTTCTTCCATGACCTTTGTCTCATAATCCGTATAACAGAAATCTCCAAATCTCGGGCGAATCAAGACATGGATTCTCGTCTCCACATAGCTGCGAATTTCACGAAACAGACACGGACTGGGCGTTGTCCCGCCGACAATCAAATCCGAGCAAAGCTCCAGTCTTGTCGCGCCGCCCTCCCATGCGGCAAGAGCTGATTCGACCGAATCCACACAAGCCTCCAGAACATATTTTTCCATACTTTCCTCCACTGCCAACACAGCTGTAATTTTATTTTTCCCTTTTCATTCCCTTTGCCAACTCATACAGTGTAGTCACGCCAAAGCCTGTCGCACGCTTACTCTGATACTCAAACAGCGGTGTATCCACCCACGCCGTGCCCGCGATGTCAAGATGAAGCCATGGCTTATTCTCTGTAAAAAATCGAATAAATAATCCGCCTGCGATGAGCACACATTTTCCCCTGCTGGAGTTTCTGATATCTGCAATGTCGCTCTCCAATTTTTTTTCATACTCTCTCCCGACAGGAAATCTCCAAAAGCGCTCTCCTGACTGCTCTGCTGCATCCATCAACTCTGACCACATTTCATCATCACTCGCCACAACGCCTGCCATTCCAAAGCCCAGTGTGCGCACAACATCACCGGTCAGAGTAGCGATATCAACAATCTTTGTCACCTTCTCGTGCTTCACTGCATACGACACTGCATCAGCAAGAATCAATCTGCCCTCTGCATCTGTGTGATTTACTTCAATCGTTTTTCCGCTGTATGAGGTAATCACATCGCCAATCAACAATCCGCCTGGAGAAATTCGATTTTCACACAGCGGAATCACACCTACCACATTCGTCTTAACGTGATTTCTTGCAAGCGCCCAGATTGCACCTGCCACAGCCGCACCTCCAGCCATATCATCGTTCATTCCCGTCATAGAATCATCGCTTTTCAGACAGTATCCACCTGTGTCAAATGTCACACCTTTTCCTGCCATTCCGAGAACCTCGCTGTTCTCCGGGGCATTGTGGTAGCGCAGAATCAAAAGATACGGCGGAAACGCACTTGCATCTCCTACCGCCAGCAATGTATTCAGCCCCTGCTCAATCAGCGCTTCTCTGTCGAGATATTCCACTTCAACCCCTGTGCCTTCCATCTTCTGTGAAACCTCTCTCACAAAATCTGCCGGGCGCAGATAATTTGCCGGAAGGTTGACCAGATCACGGGCAAACATAATACTTTGTGTCAGAATCTCTGCTTCCTTTACTGCCATTTCTGCTCTGTCACGCAAAGATTCCTCCACTCCAGTCAGCTCGATTTGCAGTTCTTCTCTCTCCCTTCTCGGAAAACGAATCTGCTCATAATTCGCCAGCATCATTCCCTGAATCAAGTCCGCAAGTGCTTCCACACCATACATATTGATCCACTGGCTTACCTCAACAGACACTTTCTTATCTTTTTGATCCTTTCGCTCCTTTACCGCCTTCGCTGCCGCTTCCATACGGTCACTTTTGTCTTGCTTTTGTTCTGCCTGGATCTCCAATGAGGTCCATTCACTGTTTGGTACAATAGAAATCATTTTCTTCTCCTCCTATATCACTTCATCCGCCAACCCGAATGATATTTATTCTTCAGCACTCCGTTCACCAATTTTCCCCAGCCAAGAGGATAGCCGTCGACGCAGACAAGCTGCCATCCTTTTTTTCTCTTGCTCTCCACATCCTCTGTCTCGATCGTCTCTCCGCGCAGATATTTTTCTACCCTCGCATCATCGAAATGGAAATCCAGCACAGAATCGTACTCCTCTTTTTTCAGTGCCATGGCAAGCGACTGGCTAGGCTCAAATCTTCCCTTTTTCATCTCACCGAGATATAGACCGTTTCTCAAAAACGGAATTCCTCTGCGCTCTCCCAGAAGTTTCGTGACCTGATACACTTGCTCTTTGCGGATCTCGATCTGATTGAAATCAAATGGCTTTGAGACATCCCGAAAAAACTCCTCCAGCACTTTTTTCTCTTCTTTGGCAAGAAGCATTTTTTTTCTCTTCGGGGTGCTCTGCTCTCCTGGTGTCCCTGCTTTTTTCAGAAGTGCCATAAAATGCCCCTCACCCGCCATCTTGTGAGGCCAGATACGGACACATTTTTTGAGCTGTTCGCAGCCTCCCGAAATCCAATCCGGTCTTCCGCATGAAAATCCTTCGTATCCTTCTATCTCCTCCAGAGAAAAGTCCTCTCTCTGGTCAAGCAGATACTGAATCACCCCTTCATTTTCCTCCGGCGAGAATGTACACGTCGAATAGAGCAGTTTCCCGCCTGGCGCAAGCATCTTTGCTGCCTGCATAATAATCTCCTTCTGCTGCCTTGCACACTCAAGAGGCTTCTCTTCACTCCAGACTTTCGCCACATCAGGATCCTTGCGAAACATTCCTTCCCCCGAGCAAGGTGCATCGACCAAAATTTTATCAAAAAACTCTTCAAACTGCTCCGAAATTTTTGAAGGCACTTCATTGATCAGAAATACATTGTCGATCCCGAACACCTCGATATTTTTCAAGAGTGCACGCGCACGCGAAGCACTGATATCGTTTGCCACCAAGAGTCCATCGCCCTCCAATTTCGCCCCAAGCTCCGTCGCCTTTCCTCCAGGCGCCGCACACAAATCCAGCACTTTATCTCCGTGTTTCACCTCCAGGCGAGAGGCTGGCGTCATCGCGCTGGGCTCCTGCAGATAGTATAGCCCTGCATAATAAAACGGATGTCGCGCCGGTCGATCCTGTTCCTCATAATAGAATCCATTTTTCACCCATGGAATCGGTCTTAAGTGAAACGGAGCAATTTTCTGAAATTCCTCTACACTGATTTTTGCCGTGTTCACTCTCAGCCCAAAGTTTCTGCCCTGCTCATAACTCTCCAGGAATGCTTCATATTCTTCCTGTAAAAGCCCTCTCATTTTTTCCGTAAATTTCTCCGGCAAATTCATTCTTTTAATTCCTTTCTACTCGACACTCTTCAGTGATTCTACCATGTCGATCTTCTTCAATTTGAAATGCATAAAGACATTGACAATCATTGAAAATGCAAAGGTAAGCAACACGCTAAACACATAGCTTGCAAATTCAATATTTCGCCCAAACATACACATATCAATCTCCACCGTCACGACAATATAGCGATGAAGAAAGATTCCCAATCCTACACCAACTACTGCACCTATGATCGTCAGCAAGATGTTTTCGCGATAAACATACGAGGAAACCTCCGCATCATAAAATCCCAGAACCTTGAGCGTTGCCAGCTCTCTTTTTCTCTCATTGATGTTGACATTATTCAGGTTATAGAGCACCACAAACGCCAGCATCCCTGCTGATACAATCAGAACAATGATGACAATATTAAGGCTGCCCAGCATATCATTTACTCGCTTCTCCAGAGAAGCTGTGTAGGAAAGATTAACCACATTTTTATCTTGCAAAAGTTTTTCCCCAATCCGGTTTCGTGTTTCCGTATCTTTCTGTGTGCTCTGGAACAAAACACTATTGTACTCCGGTTCCTGACCATATAATTTTTCATAGAGTGACGGTGTCATATACAGATAATGCTGAAGATAATTTTCTGCAATGTGAGAGATTTTTACCTCGACTGTTTTCTGCCCTCCATCCTCTATCATTACAGTATCCCCCACAGAGACACCCAAAAGTTTTGCAATCTTCTCAGTGAGAATGATTCCCTCATCGTCAAGTGTGTACGCTTCCTTTGTCGTTCTAGACCGAAGTTTTACAAACTGATCCAGATCCTCAATCTCTTTCAGGACAAATAAATATACATCACGGCTCTTTTTCTCATCCTGAAGAGTAATCTTTTTCATCAGCACTTCTCCGTATCCCTCTATATTCTCCATCTGAGCCAGCTGATCCATCACCTGCTCGCGTTCTTCCGGCGTCGAATCTTCCTCAAAAACAGCCATTCCGTCATGCAGCTGAATTTCTTTATATTGGAGCCGTACGATATCCATAATAGAGTCCCGCAATCCAAATCCGACCAGCATCATTGCCATGCTTCCGCCGATTCCCAAAATTGTCATAAAGAATCGTTTTTTATAGCGGAACAGATTTCGCACTGTCGATTTCCAAGTAAAACTGAGTCTCTTCCACAAAAATGGCAGATATTCCAGCCACACTCTCTTACCCTGTTTCGGAGCAGGCGGGCGCATCAAGACTGCCGGTGTATCCGCCAATTCTCTATAGCAGGAAGCAAGTGTTGCACCCATTGTACACACCAGTGCCGCTATCGATGCAATCAGACCATAGCCTATATTATAAGGGATCACCATGCTGTCCATATAAGGGAACATAATACCGTACGCATAGATGATGATAAACGGCAAAATTTTCTCTCCGACTAAGATTCCCAGCACACTGCCCAGGATCGTCGCAAGGAAGGCATATCCCAGATATTTCCACATGATCGCCATCTTTCCATATCCAAGAGCCTTGAGTGTTCCAATCTGCGTTCTCTCCTCCTCGACCATACGTGTCATAGTCGTCAGGCTGACAAGAGCTGCTACCAGGAAAAAGATGACTGGAAATACTTCCCCGATATTTCTCATGCGCTCCGCATTCTCTCCGCAGCTTGTATAATCCATAAAGGCATTATCGCGGTTCCACACATACCATGTCGGCTCCTCGATTTCATCGATCTCTCTCTGAGCGTCTGCGATTTTTTGCTCTCCGTCTAAAATGGTTTCCTGCGCTTCCTCAATCTGTCTTTCTGCTTCACTTTTTCCTTCTGCATATCTGCGCTGTCCATCCGCCAGTTCGATCTTTCCATTGTTGATTTTCTCCTCGCCAGCAGCAATGATCTGTTTTGCCAATATCTGCATCTGTGAATCCGCAAGTCCTTCTTTTGCCTCTGCCAGCTCCTGCTCACCGTCCCAGATCGCCTTTTCGCCTTCCAGAATCTCGAGTCTGCCGCTTCGGAGCTGTTCTTTGACATCGTCAATTTCACTCTGAAGCTCTCGTTTTCCGCTTGCCAGTTCCCGGTTTGCGTTTGCGAGGCTTCCTTTCGCCTCAGACAAAATCTCCTCGTACCGCTCCTTGCCCATCCTCTGTGTCTCTGTCTCCAGTATGTCTCTGACTTTCTGAACACATTCGTCATATTCTTCTGTATATGCGGTCAGATCCCTCGCTCCTTCTACCGTCAGATAAGCGCAACTGTATACCTTCGAATCAAAGTTTTCCGGCAAAACATAGACAAACCCTGACACCTCTCCTGTCCCGAGTGTGGTACTGCCGCGGTCAAACGAGATGTAAGCACTCGAACTTCCTATCCCGCAGACCGTGTAAGTCGTGCCTTTCAGAAGCGTCTTCTCTCCATCCTGCTTTCCCTCTGAGAAAGTCAGAATATCTCCCAGCTCATATCCATTCATCTCGGCAAATCTGGCATCCAGAAAACATTCTCCCTCTTTCTGCGGAAGTTCTCCTTCTATGACATCGATCCCATTAACCTCAGAAAACATACATTCCACATGGAGAACCTTCTCTGAATTCTCCACCCCGCACAGTACATCCGTCATATATCCCGGATAGACTGCCTCCACCCCCTCAATCGTAGAGAGTGTCTCGATATTTTCCTGCGTCAGTCCCAGCGTACTGATCACTTTTAAATCTGCGAGCCCATGCTGATCAAAATATTCATCCGCACTGTAGCGCATGTCAGGTGCCGTCGACTGAATCCCTGAAAAAAATGCCACGCCAAGTGCCACGATGAATAGAATGGACAGAAAACGGCTGACACTCTTCTTAATCTCCATGACAAACTCTTTTTTCAATGCACTTTTTTTCATAGCCGCACCTACCATTCAATCTCTTCCACATTCGTCGGATGCTCATTCATCTTCATGCTCGACACTTTTCCATTCTTGATCTTGATGACGCGATCTGCCATCGGTGCAAGCGCCGAGTTATGTGTGATCACAATCACCGTCATTCCTCTCTGCCTGCACATATCCTGCAAAAGTTTCAGAATTGCTTTTCCCGTCTGATAATCCAGCGCTCCTGTCGGCTCGTCACACAGCAAAAGTTTTGGATTTTTTGCCAGCGCACGCGCAATCGATACACGCTGCTGTTCTCCTCCCGAGAGCTGCGCCGGGAAGTTGTTCAGCCTCTCCTTAAGTCCTACTTCATTTAAAACTTTTTCCGCGTCAAGCGGATCTTTACAGATCTGAAGCGCTAACTCTACATTTTCCAAAGCCGTCAAATTTGGAATTAAATTATAAAACTGAAAGACAAACCCGATATCATCTCTCCGATAAGAGATCAGCTGCTTTGCCGAGTATTGCGCGATGTCATTTCCATCCACCCAGACATGACCACTCGTCGCTGTGTCCATTCCTCCCAGAATATTCAGCACTGTCGTCTTTCCAGCGCCGCTGGGTCCTACGATCACCACAAACTCTCCCTGATCGATTGAAAATTCAATCTCATCCACTGCGCGAATCTCAATCTCACCCATGCGGTAGACTTTTGACACCTTTTCCATCCTCACAAAATCTTTCCCCTGATTCTGCACATGATCACCTTCTCTTTTCTATTTCGTTTTTCTCTGTCACATATTCCTTGTTTTCTCTCTGACCTTTTTCCTACTATCATACCATAGATCAAAAAAAGAGTCATCCGTTTTTCTGTGTATCACCCGTTGAAAAAAGAAGTCTTCTCTGGTAAGATAGTACCACAATACTTAAGGAGGCGACTTTATGAAAACACAAGGACAAACGAAACATATTTTTTCTGACCTCGGCATCGGTCTGCTGTTTTTATTTTCTCTGATCGGACTCGGACTTCTTTTCGTCCTTCTATTCCGCCCACACTATGTCTTTGACCTGCGCACTCTCCATCTCTCGGAGATCACAGGATACAGCGAAACAGAGATTCTCGAAAACTATAATTATCTGATCCGCACCTGTCTGCCATTTTTCAGCGGTACTTTTCAGCTCCCGACTCTGCCTTC
>JALEVQ010000077.1 GCA_022788205.1 Robinsoniella sp.
TTACTTCGTATTTCTTTTGTTCATCCATTGATAATTCAACCTTTCTGATAATAGTCACCTCCACCTATTGATGGAAGTATTATACCTCATTGGGACATTTTCATTTGTGGTATATTAGGACATTATCAAAAATGGTTCATATTGGAGAGAGATTGTATGGAATGTCCACTTTACAAAAACAGGGCAGTGTACTATAATAAATAGTCAATGGAACAAAAGATACAGCCGCTTCGAATCACCAGAAAAAATGGGATTTCTATAGAAGATGACGCCGAAAAAGTAACAGGAGCGCTGTAAAAAGATTTTGTGGAAAGTGAAAATAGGAAGATGGATTATCAAGAAGCGAGAGTTTATTTAGAAAATGTGACTAAATACGGAAGTGTACTTGGCTTGGAAAATATGAAAGAGCTTTTAGACAGACTTTCAAATCCGCAGGATGAATTGAAATTTATACATATCGCAGGGACAAATGGAAAAGGTTCCGTGCTCGCATACGTATCGACGGTTTTGGCGGAAGCTGGATATCGTGTTGGCAGGTATATTTCACCGACATTGTTTTCCTACCGTGAGCGTATTCAAGTGAACGGGGAGTATATAGAGAGAGAAGCCCTGGCGAGGTGGGTGACACAGATCAAGACAGTCATCGATCAGATGACAGGGGAAGGAAAAGCGCATCCTACGGTTTTTGAGATTGAGACAGCTCTTTCTTTTTTATATTTTAAAGAAAAAAAATGTGATTTTGTAGTCCTTGAGACAGGGATGGGCGGAACGCTTGATGCCACAAATGTGGTGAAGACAACGGTGGCGGAGATCATCGTCTCGATCAGTCTGGATCATCTGGGGGTACTTGGCAATAACCTGCGTGAGATTGCCCAGAATAAGGCAGGCATCATCAAGCCAGAAACGGTCGTGATCACTGCAAAACAGGAGCAAGAAGCGATGGAAGTGTTGGAAGATACGTGCCGTGAGAAAAAGTGCAGGCTGTATGTGGCGGACGATCGCGAGGTAAAGGAAATCCATTACGGCTATGAAAGACAGTCGTTTGATTACAAGCAGTACAAAAATCTTGAGATTTCTCTTGCAGGCAGTTATCAGATCACAAATGCTGTGATTGCGGTGGAGGCACTCGACCAGATCAGAGAGCTTGGCTACTCGATTCCTGAGAAGGCACTCAGAGAAGGTCTGAAGAAGACAACGTGGAAAGGAAGATTCACCATACTGCGAAAAAAACCGATTTTTGTGATCGACGGGGCACACAATCGCGATGCGGCGCGGGTTTTGAGACAGTCGATCGATTTGTATTTCGCTGACAAAAAGATTTTTTACATCATGGGAATGTTTAAAGATAAAGAGTATGAAGAGGTATTGAGACAGACGGCGGACAGGGCAGAGCATATTTTTACGATTGAGACACCGGACAATGTGCGTGCACTTCCCGCAGAAGCGCTGGCAGAGGCAGCAAGAAAATATAATGAAAAAGTAGAACCTGCGGGCACGATAGAGGAAGCTGTGGAGCGAACGCTTGCGATGACAGGAAAGGACGACGTGGTTATCGCTTTTGGATCCTTGTCTTTTTTGGGACAGCTGACGAAAGCGGTCGAGGGCGGTAAGGAGTGAAGAGAATGATAGATCAGGAAAAAATTAAAGCAGGAGTAAGATTATTGTTGGAAGGAATGGGAGAAGATGTCAGCCGTGAAGGACTGATTGAGACCCCAGATCGAATTGCACGCATGTACAATGAGATTTTCGGAGGAATGAGCGAAGATCCCGGACAGCATCTGAGCAAGCGGTTTCATGTCGATAACAATGAGATGGTTCTGGAGAAGGATATCACGTTCTATTCGATGTGCGAACACCACATGCTGCCGTTTTACGGCAAAGCACACATCGCCTACATTCCGGATGGAACGGTCGTGGGATTGAGCAAGATCGCCAGAACCGTGGAGGTATTTGCCAGAAGACTTCAGCTTCAGGAGCAGCTGACCGCTCAGATTGCGGATGCTTTTATGGAGTATCTGAATCCGCATGGCGTGATGGTGATGATTGAGGCGGAGCATATGTGTATGACGATGCGCGGAATCAAGAAACCGGGTTCCAAGACGGTGACGACAGTGACAAGGGGTGCATTCACAGATGATATTGCACTGCAGAATAAATTTTTCCAGATGGTGAGATAGAATGGACAGAATCAATCAGATCTTAAATGACAGGCAGTATCAGGAGTTTTTAAACGAGATTGCTCTGTGCGAGAAGGAGCGTATTTTCTGCCGCCATAATATGGCACATTTTCTCGATGTGGCGAGACTGGCATGGATTTTTAATCTGGAAGAGCATATGGGATTGGAGAGAGAGCGGATCTATGCGGCCGCTCTTCTTCACGATATAGGAAGGCATTTACAGTATCAGGAAGGTATTCCCCATGAAACTGCGAGTGCAAAGCTCGCAGAGCCGATTTTGGAGCGGTGCGGATTTTCAGGGGAGGAAAAAAAAGAGATCTTGCAGGCGATTTCCGACCACAGGACAAAAGAAATCGCAGGTCAAGCGTCACTTTCTGGAATTTTATACCGTGCGGACAAGATGTCGAGAAGCTGTTTTGGTTGTCAGGCAGAGTCTCAGTGTGATTGGAGCGCGGAAAAAAAGAATATGATGCTGCGAAGATAAAAAGGAAACATTGTCAGGCAGAGAAGGTTTCGTTTCTCTGTGGAGAGATGAATACGATAGACTGGTGTGCCGGCAGCGGTGCAGGAAGGTTTGGAAAGGAGAATGTGCATTTCCAACTGTGCAGACAGAGAGGAAAATGCGCTTGTTAAAATTTATGAAGATTGGAAACAGAGTGTTTGACACAGAAAATCATACTTATATTATGGGAATTTTGAATGTGACACCGGATTCCTTCTCGGACGGAGGAAAGTGGAACAATAAGGATGCAGCTTTAAGGCACACAGAGGAGATGATCAAAGAAGGTGCTGATCTGATCGATATCGGAGGGGAATCGACAAGACCAGGATACACCATGCTCTCGGATGAGGAAGAGATGGAGCGCGTTCTGCCGATGATTGAGATGGTGAAGTCAAATTTTGATATCCCGATTTCGGTGGATACATACAAGTCAGCGGTCGCAGAGGCGGCAGTGAAGGTGGGTGCTGATCTGGTCAATGACATTTGGGGCTTGAAGTATGACAGAAAGATTGCGGATGTGATCGCAAAAAGCGGTGTAACATGCTGTCTGATGCACAACCGCACGGAAGCAAATTATCAGAATTTTGTCGAGGATATGTTAAATGATCTGCGCGAGACGGTCGCGATCGCAAAGGAGGCAGGGATCGACGATGACAAGATCATGCTTGATCCGGGTGTTGGCTTTGGAAAGACATATGAGAATAACCTGGAGGCGATCAACCACTTAGAGAGAATGCATGAGCTGTCCTACCCGATTCTGCTTGGAACTTCGAGAAAATCGGTGATCGGTCTGACTTTGAATCTGCCGTCGACTGAGAGAGTGGAGGGAACGGTGGCGACAACGGTTCTCGGCGTGGTGAAGAGAGCGGCATTTGTGCGTGTTCATGACGTAAAGGAAAACAAGAGAGCCATCCTGATGACAGAGGCGATTTTGGGCAGAAGATAGGAAAGGCGGGATGGAATGGATAAGATAAAGGTCAAAGATTTGGAAGTGTTTGCCAGACATGGCGCGTTTCCGGAAGAAAATGTGCTTGGTCAGAAGTTTCTGGTCTCCGTGACGATGTATATGGACACGCGGGAAGCAGGAATGACAGATAACCTGACGAAATCAATCCATTACGGTGAAGTGAGTCATTTTATCAAAAAGTTTATGGAAGAAAATGTGTTTAAACTGATTGAGACGGTCGCTGAGAAACTGGCGAGAGAGCTTTTGATTGCGTTTCCTCTGATGGAAAAGCTGGATCTGGAGATCAAAAAGCCGTGGGCACCGATCGGACTTCCGCTAGAGATGGTATCTGTCGAGATTTCAAGGGGATGGCATCTGGCTTATCTGGGCATGGGTTCCAGCCTGGGGGATAAAAAGCAATATTTAGATGGCGCGGTGCGGGCACTGCAAGAAACCGAGGGATGTGAGGTTTTAAAAGTTGCCGATTATCTGGCGACAGAGCCTTACGGCGGAGCAGCGAAGGAAGAGTTTTTGAATAGCTGTATGGTGCTTCGGACACTGTTCACACCGAGAGAACTTTTGGAGCGCCTTCATGAAATTGAGCAGGAGGCAAACAGAGAGCGACTGGTTCACTGGGGAGACCGGACGCTGGATCTTGATATTTTAATGTATGATGATCTTGTGATGGACAGCGCAGAGCTGACGATCCCCCATGTGGAGATGCATCTGCGCAGCTTTGTGTTAGATCCACTTTCCCAGATTGCGCCATACAAAAAACATCCTGTCTTGCAGAAGACAGTCATGCAGTTAAGGAGTGAATTGGAAAATGATTGAGTTAGGTGAACTGCGAAAAGAAATCGACGAGATTGACAGAGAGATAGTGGAGCTGTTTGAGAAGAGGATGAAGATCTGCGGCGAAGTGGCGGAATTTAAGATCGAGACAGGCAAAAAAGTGTTTGACAAAGAGAGGGAGAAATCAAAAATCAAGACTTTGACAGAGCTTGCGCACAGCGATTTTAACCGCCACGGTGTCGAGGAGCTGTTTCAGCAGATCATGGCGATGAGCAGAAAGCTGCAGTATCAGCTGCTTGCAAAGAATGGTGTGATCGGTCGGCTCCCGTTTATCGCAGTCAAAGATGTGGACAGAGAGAAAGTGCGCGTTGTCTTTCAGGGAGTGGAAGGCGCATACAGCGAAGCAGCGATGCGCCAGTATTTCAGCGAGAATATCACTTCCTTCCATGTCGAAAAATGGAGGGATGCGATGGAGTCGATACAGGAAGGTGCAGCGGATTACGCGGTGCTTCCCATTGAAAATTCTTCCGCTGGGATTGTGGCAGATGTGTACGATCTTCTGATGGAATATGACAATTATATTGTCGGTGAGCAGGTGATTCGCTGTGAACATGCGCTGCTCGGTGTGGAAGGGACAAAGCTTGACGAGATCAAGACGGTATATTCGCATCCGCAGGCACTCAGCCAGTGCAGCAAATTTCTGGATGAACACCGCGAATGGCAGCAGGTTCCGCTGGCAAACACGGCGGTCGCAGTCAAAAAAGTGGTCGAAGAACAAGACAAGACACAGGTGGCAATCGGAAGTCTGTTTGCCGCAGAATGTTTCCACGCTGCGGTTTTGAAGGAGCACATTTACTATAATGAGGCGAACTCGACAAGATTTATCATTGTGTCGAACCAGAGAGTATTTCGCGAGGATGCCAAGAAGATCAGCATCTGTTTTGAGCTGCCTCACACAAGTGGATCACTTTACAACATGCTGTCCCACTTTATCTACAACAATCTGAATATGAGCCGCATTGAGTCGAGACCGATTCCGGGAAAAAACTGGGAGTATCGCTTTTTTGTTGATTTTGAGGGAAATTTAGCGGACAGCGGGGTGAAGAATGCACTGCGCGGCATCAGGGAAGAGGCAAACTATTTTAAAATTTTAGGGAATTACTAGAGAGGACAAAAACAATGACAAGAATATCAGAACTTGTGATTTATCGACATTTTGAACACGAAGAGATCTTAAATGACATGACATGGATTATGGACCATTATCAGAATGAGACAGAGGATCGTGAAAAAGTCAGAACCTTGTTTTTTTCCTGTATACATGGACTGATTGATCTTGCCGTCTCTTATGGATTTGAACATAACCTGTGGCACAATTATCTGACTTTTCTGCTGGTGAATAACGAGAATGCCTACAGCAAATCATGTGAGATTGTAGGAGCGGTGCAGGGAAGTATCAATAACCTGGCACGCCATGACTTCGAGATTTTTAAGGAGCTGTATGACTACAATTTTTCCGATCTCTCGACAGCGCTTGGGACAGATTGCTTTCAGGTGATTGAAGATTACGAGAATGTGGATCAGAACAGTAAGCTGTTCAACAAGAGAATTCGCGACCGTATCTGTGATTTGAGCATACGGCTGAAGAATTCGAGAGATGTCGATGAGTTTATGACCGATATGACATTGTTTTACCAGGATTTTGGCGTCGGCAAACTGGGACTTCACAAAGCGTTCCGCATTGTCCACAGGGAAGAGGGCGCTGAGATTGTGCCGATCACCAAGATCGCTCATGTGAATCTGGAAGATCTTGTCGGATATGAGATTGCGAAAAAGAAACTGATCGATAACACGGAGGCATTCGTGAAGGGAAAGAAGGCAAACAACTGTCTTCTCTTCGGCGCAGCAGGTACCGGAAAATCTTCCAGTATCAAGGGAATTTTGAACCGCTATTATGACCAGGGACTTCGCATCATTGAGATTTACAAGCATCAATTCCAGGATCTGAACGATGTGATTGCCCAGATCAAAAATAGAAATTATAAATTTATCATCTATATGGATGATTTGTCATTTGAAGAATTCGAGATCGAATATAAGTATCTGAAAGCAGTGATCGAAGGAGGTCTCGAGAAGAAACCGGACAATATTTTGATTTATGCGACGAGCAATCGCCGTCATCTGGTGCGCGAGAGCTTTAAAGACAAGGAGGAGCGCGATGAGGAAATTCATTCCTCCGACACCGTCCAGGAAAAGTTATCGCTCGTCTACCGATTCGGAGTGACCATCTTTTTTGGATCACCGGATAAAAAAGAATTTCAGAATATTGTCAAGACGCTTGCTGACCGGTATCATGTGAATATGCCGGAGAATCAGCTCTATCTGGAGGCAAACAGATGGGAGTTAAATCATGGAGGACTTTCAGGCAGAACGGCACAGCAGTTTATTGATTATCTGCTCGGACAACAGTAGAGAAGGCACCGCGCCCAAAAGGCGCAGAAAGACAGAGAGCATCGACAAAGAAGTCATAGAAGATGAAAGCAGGGATTGCTGAGATTCTGATATGGCTTCTTTTTTGCATGAGAAAACATATATATAATAAAAAAAGAAAGAAAAAAGAAGAATATTACAAAAAAATGTACAAAAACTCTAGTCTTTTTTTGCGTTTGATAGTAAAATATAAGTAATTATTTAGAAGCAGTGAGGTGAAGTTTATGCAAATTATGACGTTTGCGGCGATTGATGTAGGCTCCTATGTGACAGAGATGAAGATTTATGAATTGTCCGCTCAATACGGGATGAAGGAGATTGATTGTATACAGAGTGCCCTGGAATTGGGAAAAGATTCTTTTACACGGAAAAAAATCGGTGTTGAGCTGATGGATGAATTGTGCAAGGTCTTGAGTGATTTTAAGAGAATTATGAACGGCTACAAAGTAGATGCGTATCGTGCGTGCGCGACAAGTGCCATCAGAGAGGCAAAGAATAAGCTGATTATGCTTGATTATATTGAAAAGCATACAGGGATTCATCTGGAGGTACTTGGAAACTCAGAGCAGCGTTTCCTGGACTGCAAATCGATCGCGTCAAGTGAGAGTGAATTTAACCAGATTATTCAGGATGGAACGGCGATTGTGGATGTGGGCGGAGGAAGTGTCCAGATTTCACTGTTTGAGAATGGAAAGCTGATGACGACACAGAATATTCGAATCGGAAATCTTCGTGTCCGCGAAAAATTGTCCACGATAGAACAGACAGAGGAACATTTTGAGAAGATGGTAGAGGAGCTCATCAACAATGAGCTGGAGAGTTTTGAAAAGTTGTACTTAAAAGACAGAGAGATCAAAAATATTATCATCATCGGAGATTATCTTCTGGAGCTGATGCAGAGAGAGTCGGACGGTGAACCGACGACGATGATCAAAAGAGAACAGTTTCAGAAGCGATATGAGGAGATTGTCAGCCAGAGCCAGGAAGAGGTGGCAGAAAAATATGATATCCCATCGGAGAGCAGTTCTCTGATTTTGCCTTCTCTTGTCATCTACAAGCGATTTATTGAGATATGCAATGCGCAGATGATCTGGATGCCGGGATTTAGTTTGAGTGACGGCATTGCGTATGATTATGCCGAGAAAAAGAAAATCATCAAAAATGGTCACAATTTTGATGATGATATCATCGCTGAGGCGAGAAATCTTGCCAAGCGCTATCAGTGTAATAAAGGGCATATCAAGACCATGGAAAATCTTGCCTTGGCGATTTTCGACAAGATGAAAAAAAATCACGGTATGGGTAAGAGAGAACGCCTGCTCTTGAGAATCGCTGTCATTTTACACGGATGCGGAAAATATATTAGCCTGACAGAAGTCTCCGATTGCTCCTACAGCATTATTATGGCGACAGAGATCATAGGGCTTTCTCACATGGAACGCGAGATGATCGCGAATGTAGTCAGATACAATACAAAAGAGTTTGAGTATTATGATGTGATCACAGCCCATTCGGAGATGCACAAAGAAGAGTATTTGCTGATCACAAAATTGACTGCGATTTTGCGCGTGGCAAATGCACTTGACCGCAGCCATCAGCAAAATTTTGAAAATGCAAAGTTTGCACTGAAGGATGACCGTCTTTTGATTACAGTGGAGACGCAGAAGGATATCACTCTGGAGAAGGCTTTGTTCGAGGAGAAGGCAGATTTCTTTGAGGAAGTCTTCAGTGTCCGCCCGGTAATCCGTCAGAAGAGACATTTTTAGTCTAGGAGGAGAAAAAATGGGAGAGATTGATTTTACAAAACCAATTTATTATACAAACAGAGAGTCAAGCTGGCTTAGCTTTAATGCTCGTGTGCTCAGCGAGGCGAGGGATAAGACGCTGCCTCTATTTGAGCGCCTGAAATTCTTGAGCATCACTTCTTCAAATCTTGACGAGTTTTTTATGATCCGTGTGGCATCGTTAAAAGATATGGTGCATGCACGATATACGAAAAAGGATATCGCAGGTCTGACAGCGGAGGAACAGTTGGCGCAGATCACAAAAGAGGCGCATGATCTTGTCAATGTCCAGTACTCCACCTACAATCGTTCTGTTCTGCCTGCCTTAAAGAACGTGGGGCTGACCATCATCACAGCTCACGAGGATTTGAAAGAGGAGGAGGCGGATTTTGTCGATCAGTACTTTGAGGAGAATGTCTATCCGGTACTGACGCCGATGGCGATGGATTCCTCGAGACCGTTCCCTCTGATCCGGAATAAGACGCTGAATATCGGTGCACTGATCCGCAAAAAAGACGGGGAGTCAAAGACAGAATTTGCGACGGTTCAGGTCCCGAGTGTGCTGCCGAGAATGGTAGTTCTCCCGGAAAAAGAGGCGGGAAAGAAAAAGGTCATTTTGCTTGAGGAGATTATCGAGCGAAACATTGGAAAATTGTTCTTAAATTATGATGTTGTCTGCGCACACCCGTATCGAATCATGAGAAATGCGGATCTGACGATCGATGAGGATGAGGCGGCCGATCTGCTCAAAGAAATTCAGAAACAGCTCAAAAAGCGCCAGTGGGGCGAGGTGATCCGGCTTGAGATCGAGGACAAGATGAATGCAAAGCTGCTCAAGATTCTGAAAAAAGAGTTTGATATCAAGGAAGAGGAAATCTTTGAGATTAACGGACCGCTGGACTTGACCTTCCTGATGAAGATGTATGGTCTGCCGGGATATGAAGAGTATAAATATAAGCCATATCGTCCGCAGCCTGTCCCAGCAATGATGGAGGAGGGAGATATTTTCTCTCATATACGAAAAGGAGATATCTTACTGCACCATCCATACATGACCTTCGACCCGGTAGTCGATTTTGTTCGCCAGGCGGCAAAGGATCCAGATGTACTTGCGATCAAGCAGACACTGTACCGTGTCAGCGGAAACTCACCGATCATTGCGGCGCTTGCTCAGGCGGCTGAGAATGGAAAGCAGGTTTCCGTTCTGGTCGAGCTGAAAGCGCGCTTTGATGAGGAGAACAATATCGTCTGGGCGAAGATGCTCGAGAAAGCAGGGTGCCATGTCATCTATGGACTGGTCGGATTAAAGACACACAGTAAGATCACACTCGTCGTACGCAGGGAGGAAGACGGAATCCGGCGTTATGTTCATCTGGGAACCGGAAACTATAATGATTCAACGGCAAAACTGTACACAGACTGCGGTATCTTGACGTGTTCGGAGCCGATCGGGGAGGATGCGACAGCAGTATTTAACATGTTGTCCGGTTATTCGGAGCCAAAGAGATGGAATCGCCTTGCGGTGGCGCCGATCTGGCTGAGAAATAAATTTACAAAGCTGATTGAGCGTGAGACAAAAAATGCGAGAGAGGGCAAACCGGCACACATTATCGCAAAGATGAATTCCCTGTGCGATCCGCAGATTATCGCCACACTGTATGAGGCATCTGCAGCGGGAGTGAAGATTGAGTTGATCGTGCGCGGAATCTGCTGTTTGAAGGTAGGAATTCCGGGAGTGAGTGAAAATATTTCCGTCCGTTCCATTGTTGGAAATTTCCTGGAGCACAGCCGCATTTTCTATTTCCTGAACAATGGAATGGAAGAAATTTATATGGGCAGTGCAGACTGGATGCCTAGAAATCTGGACAAACGTGTGGAGATTCTCTTCCCGGTAGAGTGCGAAGAGCTGAAGAAGGAAGTGTTCCATATCCTGCAGATTCAGCTGGAGGATAATGTAAAAGCACATATCTTACAGCCGGATAATACATATGTGAAGCAGGATAAGAGAGGGAAAGTGTTGCTGGATTCACAGAACTACTTCTGCAGGGAGGCTGTTGAGAGGGCGAAAATGCCACAGGATCAGCAAGATCCGATCAAAAACAGAGTGTTTATTCCGGCAGAACCGATTGAGATCGAAGAAGAATCGTGAGGTCAAGCAGACACCGAAAAACATGTATAAATGATTCCTTATGGAGAAACTCCGCTGTTCTATTTAAGAATGGCGGAGTTTTTCAATGCTCGGTTCTCTTTTTTCGATCCGTTGAGTGCACAAAAGAGACGCTTCACCGGCAAAGCATAAAGCGTTCAATGATTTCGGCGATCCCGCCGTGGTTGTTGTCGCGGGTGGTGACGTAGTCCGCACAGGATTTCATCTCCTCGGATGCATTTGCCATGACGACGCCTGTGTGCGCTGCCTGGATCATGGAAAGGTCGTTCTCAGCATCTCCGGCTGCGATGGTGCAGGAGAGAGGAAATCCGAGCAGATCACACAAAATTTTGAGACTGTTTCCCTTGGACACGCCGTGTGGGATAAATTCCAGGTATCGCGGGCAGGAAAAGAGGGAATCGATTTTGCCCTCACGCCAGGAAAAGCTGGAGAGACGAAAGGCTTCCAACTGATCGTGCTCTCCGATCATGAGCACTTTAGGAGGCTCTTGAGAGCCAAGTTCCCTGATGACATCAGGGACTATTTTTTTGCCCATATGTACTTGGGCGATATATTCATCCAGATTTTTACTGGGATTCTCACACAGAACGTCTGTGCCGGCGTACGTCTGAATGTGGAGGTTTGCTTGTTTTGCCTCATCGAACAGGCGGCGTACGAATGCGTGTGAGAGCGTCCGCTCAAAAATGACTTTTTTTTCATAAGAGTCGTAGATCACGGCGCCGTTGAAGCAAATCGCATAGCATCCTTTTGAGGTGAGGCGCAATTCCTCGCACAGTTTGGCTGCGCTGGACAAGGCACGACCGGTGGTGATGACAATCTTGTGACCGGCGAGCAGAGCGCGGTGAATGGCAGCGCGATTCTCGGCGCCGATCTCTTTTCGGTCATCGAGCAGAGTGCCATCGAGGTCTGTAAATAAAATTTTGGGGGAAAGAGCACGGTTTGTCATAGCGATTATGCCTCTTCCCTTTCTTTCTCCATAAAGGCTTGCAGTGCCTCATCGCTCTGGCTGACCCAGATGTCCTCTTCTTCCTCCGTCAATCCCAGATATTCGCGCAGGGTGCGGTTGTCGTCACTGAAATTCCAGTCTTCAGTGTAATCAAAAATTTCATCAAACTCGATGGTTCCAGCCATAAATTGTTCTCTAAATGTCATGATAGTATCCTTTCTGATTGATCCATATTTTTTGTTGATAGTTGCAGCTACCGTTTAGAGCTGAGCGCGCATTGTCTCGAGAAGATCATACGGAATTTTTAAATTTCCTCTGCCACAGCCAAGATCGATGGTCGGCTTGATGGAGCCGTGGAAATCCGATCCGCCTGAGATACAAAGACCATGGTGTCTGGCGAAGCGGCGCATGTCATCTTCCTGATATCCGATATAGGTAGAATAGATTGCCTCAATGCCAATCAAGCCTTCTTTTTTCAGGGCGTCGGCAAGGATAGCGAGTTCCTCTTCGGACATATGATATAAAAGCGGATGCGCAAGCACCGGAATGCCGCCGGATTCGCGGATCAGGCGGACGGCTTGGGCTGGCGAGACTTTTTCACGCGGCACATAACAAGGACAGTGATCGCCGACAAAGCGTGAAAATGCCTCCTCTGTAGTCTTGACATATCCCTTTTGCATCAGATATTCTGCAAAATGTGCGCGGGTCCAGATGGCTTCTCCAAATAGGTTTTCCATCTCCTCCCAGGAAATCGCGATGTGATATTCCTGAAGCTTGGCGATCATCTTTTGGTTTCGGATTTCTCTGGAATGTTGGAATTGACACAGCTGATCCTGAAAAGATTGTGATCGGTAATCGATGTCCAGACCGACGATGTGGATGTCTTTTCCTTTATATTCCGTGGAAAACTCGATGCCCGGTATGACCTCCAGATTCGTGTGGGCAGCAGCCTGCATTGCTTCGTCGAGACCTGCTGTCGTGTCGTGGTCAGTCAGCGCAAAGGCAGCCAGATTTTTTTCGAGCGCATAGGCGACCAGCTGGGAAGGAGAGTAGGTTCCGTCGGAGCAGTTTGAGTGTACATGTAAATCGATATATTTCATACAAAACCACCTTTCGTTTTCAGAACACAGTATAAGAGATTTATGAGAAAGTTGCAAGGAAGAAATCTTTTCTCGTAAAAGGAAGGCTTGACAAAAGAGGAGTGCAGGTGTAATATATACATATACAGGGTAGGGGTATATGGAATGCAACCAATTGTTTTTTCAGCGTGTGTGAAATGTGAAAAGGGACGTGACAGATACTTGGCTTGAATCATGCATCAAACAAAAAGTTTTGGAAACGATGGATAAAAATAGAGATAGAAGAGAGGAACAGGAGGAAGAACATGAAAAAAGAGTGTTATCTGATCAAAGGGATGACGTGTGCTTCGTGCAGCAGTGCTGTGGAGCGTGTGACGCGCAAGCTCGACGGTGTCAAGGAAAGTCAGGTGAATCTGGCGACGAATCGGATGACGATCGAGTATGATGAGGAGAAGTTAAAACCAGAGGATATCATCGCCAAGATTGAGCGTGCCGGATTCGGGGCGGAGCTGGAGATTCCAGAGGAGATCAAAAAAGAGAAAGAGCAGGAGAAGACAGAGAGTGAGAACACGCACGAGCAGATGAAGCGGAGATTGATTTTGAGTATCTGTCTTGCGATTCCGCTTTTATATATCTCGATGGGGCATATGCTGCCGGTTACACTGCCGTTGCCGAATTTTTTAGACATGCACACACATCCGATGAATTTTGCGGTGACGCAGCTGATCTTGACGGTATTGATCTTGATCTGCGGAAGAAAATTTTATATTGTGGGATTTAAGACGCTGTTTCACGGGCATCCAAACATGGATTCCCTTGTGGCAATCGGCACCGGAAGCGCTTTTCTTTATAGTCTTGTGATGACCATCTCGATCCCGAGTCATCCGGAAAATGCCCACAACCTTTACTATGAGTCAGCGGCAGTTGTGGTGACGCTGGTGATGCTCGGAAAATTTATGGAGAGCCGCAGCAAAGGTAAGACTTCAGAGGCGATCCAGAAATTGATGCAGTTAGCTCCGGATACAGCGATCCGGATGAGAGATGGAAAAGAAGAGGAAGTTCCGGTGGAGCAGATTCGAGAAGGAGAAATCCTGCTGGTTAAGCCGGGCAGTAAAGTGCCCCTCGACGGAGAAGTGATTTCAGGCAGCAGCAGTGTCGATGAGGCAATGCTGACAGGAGAGAGCATTCCTGTTGAGAAGGAAGTGGGAGATACGGTGATCGGGGGAAGCATGAACTATAATGGCGCAATGCAGATCAAAGTGACGCACACAGGGGATGACACGACTTTGGCGAAGATCATCAAGCTGATGGAGGATGCACAGGGGAAGAAGGCTCCGATCTCAAAACTTGCGGATACGGTGGCGGGGTACTTTGTGCCGACCGTGATGGGAATTGCGTTGCTTGCTGCCTTGATCTGGAGTTTTACAGGATATCCGCTTTCTTTTGTGCTGACGATTTTTGTGTCTGTCCTTGTCATCGCATGCCCATGTTCCCTGGGGCTTGCGACGCCGACCGCGATTATGGTGGGAACAGGTGTAGGTGCTTCAAATGGAATTCTGATCAAAAGCGGTGAGGCACTGGAAGTGACACACAAGACCGATATCGTGGTGCTCGACAAGACGGGAACGGTCACGGAGGGAAAGCCAAAGGTGATTGAGGTCATTCCTAGACAGGGAGAAAAAAAAGAATTGCTGTTTTTGGCGGCATGCTGTGAGAAGATGTCGGAACATCCGCTCGGCAATGCGATTGTGGAAGAAGCGAAAAGTCAGGGGATGGAACTGAAGACACCAGAGAAATTTGAGAGCCTGACCGGTCGCGGGATCTATGCAGAGCTGGAGGGAAAGAAGATTTTTATCGGCAATGAGCGGATGATGAGAGAACAGAAGGTTGGTCTGGAAGAGCTGAAAGAGAAATCCGATGAGATCGCTCAGAAAGGGCAGACGCCCATGTTTGTCGTGGTAGATGGAAAGCTGGCGGGGATTATCAGCGTCGCTGATACGATCAAGAGCACGAGTGTGGAGGCCATCGACAAGATTCGAAAGATGGGTGTAGAGGTCGTGATGCTGACGGGAGACAACAAGAGAACTGCAGAGTATATCGGCAGCCAGGTGCATGTGGACCGTGTAGTCTCAGAGGTACTTCCGGGCGATAAGGCGATCGTAGTGGAACACCTGCAAAAAGAAGGAAAAAAAGTGATGATGGTAGGCGATGGAATCAACGATGCGCCCGCACTGGCGCAGGCGGATATCGGATGTGCGATCGGGAGCGGAAGTGATATCGCGGTGGAATCGAGCGACATTGTCTTGATGAAATCAGACCTTCTCGATGTGTACAAGGCGATTCGCCTGAGCAAGCTGACGATCCGCAATATCAAGGAAAATCTATTCTGGGCGTTTCTCTTTAACAGCCTTGGGATTCCAGTGGCAGCAGGAGTGTTGTATGCCTTTGGGGGACCACTCTTAAATCCGATGATCGCAGGATTTGCCATGTCGTGCAGTTCCGTGCTGGTTGTCAGCAATGCGCTGCGTTTAAAGAGAGTAAAGCTGTAGAAAAACACTACAAGATCGCAGAAGATGCGGAAAGATTTTCGCGTCGGACTAGAAGGCGTGGATGCGCCGTTGGAGGAAAAAATGGAAGAAAGATGCTGTGAACAATGTGAAAGACATAAACATCGTGAGATGACAGAATATAAAGATCTGATGAATCGCCTCAGCAGAATTGAAGGGCAAGTGCGCGGTGTTCGGAAGATGGTAGAAGAAGAGCGGTATTGTGTCGACATTTTAAATCAGGTGTCGGCGATCCAGTCGGCCCTCAATGCCTTCAATAAGTGTCTGCTCTCCAATCATATCAAGGGGTGTGTGGTGGAGCAGATCAAGCAGGGTGACGAGACAGTTGTCGATGAGCTGTGCAGCACAATACAAAAATTGATGAAATAATAAAATGTGTTGATAGCCGAATAGACGGCAGACTTGCGGTTTGCCGCGTGTCCGGTTAGAATATATAAAAGAAAAATCAAGAAAAAGAAGAGTAAAAGGAGGAAAAAATATGACAGTATTAAAGGCAGAGGATATGCACTGTGGAAAATGCGTGGAGAGAATCACAAAGGCGATGGAGAGAGAAGGACTGAAATTTGAAGTGTCTCTTGAGAACAAGACAGTGACGATCGACGGAGATGCGAAGGCAGTGGCACTGGCGAAAGAAGTGATGGATGATCTGGGATTCGACACAGTAGAGATCTGATAACGGAAAGCGGTAAGAAAAGAAATGTGGCAGAGAAGAAAGGTTTGCAGTATGGATCTTTCGGCTCTGCCATATGTGTTATCTGTGGCACATGAAGGTTTAACAAAAATAAAAAATCCTCAACGAAATCGTTGAGGATAAAGAGCAGCTTGTAGGGGAATCGAACCCCTGTTTCCGCCGTGAGAGGGCGGCGTCTTAACCGCTTGACCAACAAGCCTTACAAATGGTATTATAGCACATTTTTTTAAAAATGCAAGAGGAATTTTAAAAAAATTTATTTTTTTTCGATTATTAAAAAAATGGGGAAAATTTTGATATTTTTGAAGACTCAGCGAAATAAGAGTGAAGTTTTTTATTTTTGGGAATGTTTTCATTCCTGAAAATAAGATTTTAGAAAAGAAAAAATCCTCAACAAAATCGTTGAGGATAGGGAGCAGCTTGTAGGGGAATCGAACCCCTGTTTCCGCCGTGAGAGGGCGGCGTCTTAACCGCTTGACCAACAAGCCTTACAAATGACATTATAACGCATTATAAAAAAAATGCAAGTAGAAATTTAAAAAAAATTGTATTTTTTTAGATACAATCTGCTGCCGGATCAGCAGTTTGAAGTAAGAGTTTGGATGGATTGTATCAAGCGAAAAAGTTTTGAATATGATGTAGAAAAGAATAAATGAGGGTAACAGTATGGCAAAAATTGTGATTGATCCAGGGCATGGGGAAGGAAAGATGCGCAAGATGGATGCCCGGGTGGCAGCGTATGTCCGATTGTCGCGGGAAGATGGGGATAAACTGGAGAGTGACAGTGTGGGAAACCAAAAAACGCTCCTCCAGGAGTTTATCCGCAGGCGAGAAGGGTTAAAATTGATCGACCTCTATATTGATGATGGGTGGAGCGGGACGAATTTTGAACGACCGTCTTTTCAGCGCATGATCCGGGACATCGAGGGCGGGAGGATTGACTGTGTCATCGTGAAGGATCTCTCAAGATTTGGCAGGGACTATCTGGAGACGGGGCGTTACCTGGAGCGCTATTTCCCGCAGCACAATATTCGGTTTATCTCTGTTTTGGATGGGATCGACAGCGAGAAAAGGCAGTATGATCTGATGATGCCGATCAAAAATTTATTCAATGAGCAGTATGCCCGTGACATCTCGAAAAAAGTGCACGCTGCGGTGAGGACAAAACAGGAGGCGGGACAATTTATCGGCGCTTTTGCGTCGTATGGATATCAGAAGTCACCGGAGAATAAAAATAAGCTGGTGGTAGACCCGTATGCAGCTGAAATTGTGAAGAAAATTTTTTCGATGTACGGCGAGGGATACTCAAAGACTCAGATTGCGAGATGGCTGAATGAGCATCAGATTCTCCCGCCGTCCGAGTATAAAAGGCAGAACGGAGAGCGCTATCGCAACGGAAATTGTCTGGGAGGTACCGCGTGCTGGACCTACTCTACAGTGTATAAGATTTTGCAGAATGAGATGTATGTCGGAAATATGGTTCAGGGGAAAAAATATCAGGAGATGCACCGGAGACAGAAGATGACAAGGAAAGAGGAATGGGTCGTGGTGGAGAAGACGCAAGAGGCGATTATCGACAAGACAACTTGGGAGAGAGTGCAGCGAATGATGCAGAGGCAGACACGTGTAGTGGGATCGGGAGGCGAACAGAACCGGTTTGCCGGACTTCTCAGGTGTGCAGACTGTGGGAGAATGCTTGTGAGAAAAGGTGAGGGGGAGAAAAGCCGTTATTACTGTGGATCTTATATTCGCTCAGGGAGAAGCTGTTGTACACCTCATACGGTGACGTATGCAGTTTTGATGGAACTGTTATCACGAGATTTTGAGAAGATGATTCCGATGGTCGAGCAAGAGAGGGAAAGACTCCGTCAGGAAATGTTGAAAGACAGACAGAAGGAAGTGCACAGAGCATATAAAAAGTTAGAGGCAGAGTGTGAAACGGTGCTGAATTTGAAGAGAGAAGTGTATGAGGATTTTAAAAAAGGTATTCTGTCAGAGGAAGAGAAAAACTTCTACATGGAGAGTTACCGGGAAAAAGAAAAAAGTTTGAGAATGCAGATGGATTGCCTGGAGGGGAAAAAGAAGTTTGATACAGGGCAGGATAGCGAAGTCCAGAAAGAGACGGCACAGGGGAAAGAGAGGATGGAAGCATGGATGAAGAGGGCAGTTTTGGCAGAGATGATGGAAGAGATTGTGGTCGGAGAGGGAAAAATTGAACTGGTCTATCGCTTTTGACATCCGCCCCATGGCGGCAGAGACCCTGGGGCAGTCTATGAAGGAAGACAGGAAAAAGATGATAATCTGAATCTGGCATTAGCAGTGGGGGATCTCTTGCAGGAAGCAGGGGAGGATGTCGTCTATACGAGAGTGGAGGATGTCTATGATTCACCGCTGCAAAAGGCGCAGATGGCGAATGAGGCGGATGCAGACTGGTTTCTCTCTTTCCACAGAAATGCAGGCGATGAGCCAAATCAGTATGAAGGGGTACAGACTTTGGTGTTTGACATGTCGGGGGATAAGGTGGCGCTTGCCAAAAAGATCAACGAAAATCTGGCAGAACTTGGCTTTCGAAACATCGGTGTAGAAGAGCGACCGAATCTGACGGTGCTGCGGCGCACAAAGATGCCTGCAGTCTTGATCGAGACTGGATTTATCGATTCAGACCGCGACAATGAGCTCTTCGACACGCAGTTTGAGGCGATCGCAAAGGCAATCGCTGAGGCAGTTCTTGAGATGACAGGGGGCGAGGAGAACTTGCAGACCTATCATGTCCAGGTAGGTGCGTACCGGAACAGACAAAATGCGGACGCGATGGCACAGAGACTTGCGGAGGATGGCTTTCCTGCCGAGATTATTTCGGATCAGGGATACAACAAAGTCATCAGCGGATCCTTCCGGAGCCTGGACAATGCGATCCGCATGGAGCGCAGACTGCGCAGAGCGGGATACCCGACGTATATTATAAAAAAACTTTAAGAAAAATACACTTTTAAAATAGAAGAGAAGATGATATGATAATAAAGATTCAGCCATAGATGGTGCCGAGACAGAACAAACGGCGTGATAAGAAGCTGAACAATGAAAAGCCAGAAAATCAGGGAAATTTTTCAGACTGTCGTGTATGGCAGCAACATCCCTGATCAGCAATAAGGAATAAGAGGGATAGAATGGGCGAGATCACAAAAGGAAAAAAGACAGACGAGACATTTCTGGACGATCCAGATATCAATTTTTCTGATGAGGCGCAAGAAGAGGAGCAGGCGGAAAATGTCGTAAAATTGGAAGACCCGCCGACATACGACTCAGTGGATAACATGGTATCTAATGAGCAAAATACAAAAGAGAAAGAAGAAATTTTTGAGGATTTTCCAAAGAAAAAGTTGATTTGTCAAAATTGTCATGCAGAGCTTAGAGAAAGCGACCGTTTTTGCCCTTCCTGCGGAGTAAAATGCAGCATTGAAGAGACGGACGCGCCAAAAGAAGACGACAGTACACAGGAGGATTCGGAGGTCCCGAGAATCTGTGCAGAGGAATTGAGAAAAAGTGTTGAGAGAGAGCAGGAGATTGAGGCGGAACAGAAAGAAGAATCTGAACCTCAAAATCAGGCAGAATCAGATTCAGATCAATTACAGACAGAAAATTCATCTTCTGAGACAGTCAGCTATACCGAGGAAGAACGGCGCGGCCAGGTGCTGCGCATGACACAGGACAGAATCAATTATGAGAGCCAGATTGAGCATCTGGGAGCAGATCCAGAAGAAGAGAAGCCAAAGAAAAAGAAAAAAAAGTGGAAAGTTGTGCTTGGAACGATCGGGGCAATCCTGGGTGTCACTGTGGTCGGCGTGTACGCCGCGGGTGTCTACCATTTTCAAGATCGCTTCTTCTTAAATACGACGATCAACGGTATCGATGTGTCAGAAGACACGGTAGAAAACTTTAACAAAAATGTAGGCGATGAGATCGCGAAATATCAGATTGCGGTGAAGGAGAGAGGCGGTGTGACCGAATATCTTACCTCCGCAGATCTTGGATATGGCTACACGCCAAAAGGTGAGACGGAGCAGATCAAAGGATTCCAGAATGCATTCTTGTGGCCGGAGTGTCTGTTCACGACGTATATCTATACCTTTGAGACAAGTACCGCTTACAGCGATGCAACTCTGGAACAGAGCGTCAAAAACATGGCATGTTTCAAAGAAGAAAATGTGGTGCAGCCAAAAGATGCGTATGTCAAATACGATGGAGAGATCTATGAGATTGTGTCAGAGGTAGAGGGAAATCTGCTTGACCAGGAGAAAGTGATTGAGCTGGTCAGAAATGCGGTAGAGACAGGCGCACAGGAGATTTCTCTTGAGGATGCCGACTGTTATATTGAGCCACAGAGAAGGAAAGATGACACGGCGATGAACAGTGCGGTAGACCAGTTGAACACATACCTGAGCACAGAAATCGAATATATCTTCGGTGACAACAGAGAAGTTCTGGATGTGAGTGTGCTGCGGGATTGGATTTCGTTTGATGAGACAACCTTCACAGTAAGTTTTGATGAAGAAAAACTTGCAGAGTATGTGTCACAGCTTGCAGAAAAATATGACACATACAATAAAGACAGACAATTCACTACCCATGACGGAAGTGTGGTGACAGTAAGTGGCGGAAGTGGATATGGATGGATGATTGATCAAGAGTCCGAAGTGCAGGAAGTAGAACAGTGGATTGCGCAAGGCGCTCAGAACATTCGCTATGCAGTGTTTGCCAAGGAGGCGGAGAGTTGGTATAATTGCGATTTGGGGGACAGTTATATCGAGATCGACCTGACAAACCAGCATGTCTGGCTGTATATCGATGGGCAGGAAATCGTCTCCTCCGACTGTGTCTCCGGGGATATGACGATTCCGGATCGGATGACACCTGCCGGAACGTATACTCTGTATTATAAAGAATCTCCCTCTATCTTAAAAGGAGAGGGATATGAAGATGGTGTGGAGGTGCAGTACTGGATGCCGTTCAACGGAGGAGTTGGACTGCATGATGCATCCTGGAGAACAGAATTTGGAGGTCAGATCTATGTCAGCAACGGATCACACGGATGTGTCAATCTGCCGACAGAGATGGCGAAGAAGCTTTATGATAATGTCTATCCGGGAATTCCGATCATTTGTTACTATCGATAAGCAGGCTGAAAAACAAAACAAAGATGACGCCTGAGAAAGGATGCTGCAAAATCAAACACTTTGCGCTCGGAAGCAAGTCTCCGAACAGAAAGGTGAAATTTTTGCAGCATTTTTGTTGAAAAAAAGGAAAAATCATGACAGAAAAAATTGTAAAACCGCTTTTAAAGTGGTATGATGAAAATGCAAGGATTTTGCCGTGGAGAGAAGAACCGACGCCGTATCGTGTCTGGGTATCTGAGATTATGCTTCAGCAGACAAGAGTGGAGGCGGTGAAACCGTTTTTTGAACGATTTGTGAAAAATCTTCCGGATATCACAGAGCTGGCGGAATGTGAGCCAGAGCGGCTTCTGAAGCTTTGGGAAGGGCTTGGATATTATAACCGGGTGAAAAATATGCAAAAAGCGGCGATTGTGGTCAAAGAACAGTATGGTGGGAAACTTCCGGACGATTACGAGAGATTGATGAGCTTACCGGGGATAGGAAGTTATACTGCAGGAGCAATCGCATCGATCGCATATGGAATCGCTGTCCCAGCGGTGGATGGAAATGTGCTTCGGGTGATCACGAGAGTGACGGCAGACAGCGATGATATTATGAAGCAGTCTGTGAGGCGGAAGGTGGAAGACGAGCTTGGAAGGATCATTCCGAAAGAGCGACCGGGCGCATTCAATCAGGCGCTGATGGAACTTGGAGCCACTGTCTGTGTGCCAAACGGTATGGCAAAGTGTGAACAATGTCCGCTCGCAAAATTTTGCACAGCTCACATACAAGGGCGGGAGATGGACTTTCCGTCGAAGAAAAAGAAAAAAGAAAGAAAAATAGAAGAAAAGACGGTGCTGGTTATTCGGGACGGCGAAAGGGCGGCTATACGAAAAAGACCGACAAAGGGACTTTTAGCGGGGATGTACGAGCTGCCAAATTTGGCGGGACATCTCAGCGAGGACGAAGTGCTCAGAGAGATGAAAGAGATGAATTTTTCGCCGATCAGAATTCAGAAGCTGGGAGTCGCAAAGCATATCTTCAGTCATGTGGAATGGCATATGATCGGATATGTTGTCTGGGTGGAAGAGTCAGAAGATATGCCAGATCAGATGATACTGGTCGAGCCAGAGGAGACAGAAAAAACATATCCTATTCCGGCGGCATTTACAGCTTACGCGAGATATCTGAATATCCGGCTTGGACAGGAAAAATACGAAAAGAATGAGAAAGAATAACGAGGTCATGAGATGAAAATACTTTCAGTCGCAATTCCATGTTATAATTCGGAAGCGTATATGGAAAAATGTATCAAATCCCTTCTGGTGGGGGGAAATGATGTGGAGATCTTGATCGTAGATGACGGGTCATCGGACAGGACAGCCGAGATCGCAGACGACTATCAGAAAAGATACCCCAATATTGTAAAGGCAATTCACCAGGAAAACGGTGGTCACGGCGAGGCGGTCAACGCAGGACTGCGCAACGCGACAGGCTTGTACTATAAAGTCGTTGACAGTGACGATTGGGTGGACGCAGAGGCGTACCATAAAATCCTTCACACTTTAAAAGAACTCGTGGGTGGACCTGATACAGTGGATATGGTGATCAGCAACTTTGTCTATGACAAAGTGGGTGCAAAGCGTAAAAAGGTGATGCAGTACCGCTCAGCGCTGCCGAAAGAGAAAATTTTTACCTGGAGTGAGATGGGAAAACTGCACACAGGTCATTATATTTTGATGCATTCTGTCATCTACCGCACAAAGCTTTTGCGAGAGTGTGGTCTGGAGCTGCCAAAGCATACATTCTATGTGGACAATCTGTTTGTGTATCAACCACTTCCAAGTGTAAAGAAGATGATCTATCTCGATGTGAACTTTTATCACTATTTCATCGGAAGAGACGATCAGTCCGTCAATGAAGAGGTCATGATCCGCAGAATCGATCAGCAGATCAGAGTCAACAAGATCATGATCGATTGTTTTGTCTCACAGAAGATTACAAACAAAAAATTGAAAAAATATATGATCAGTTACCTTGATATCATAACAACGATTTCTTCTATCATGCTGATCAAATCGGGAACAGAAGAAAACTTGAAGAAAAAAGAAGAACTGTGGCTGTACTTAAAGAAGAGTGATCTGTGGCTGTACTACAAGCTGCGCAGAGGATTACTCGGGACGGTGATGAACCTTCCTGGAAAGACAGGAAGAAAACTTTCCGTCGTAGCGTACAAAATCACACAAAAATTTTATGGATTTAACTAAGGCAGAAAGATGCCCGGGAGCTTTGCACACAATGGTGGCGAGGAAGCTTCTGGGCATTTATCATGCGCCCTTTGCCGCTGCAATTTTTTCGGAGAGATACAATCAATAGTTGCCACTAAAAGTTGTATTTTGAAAAAAATTATGATATGATGGTCAGGAAACTGATTTTGAAAGAAGGTGACCGCTGTCTCAGCGGTTTTCTATAGCGGCGGTTCAACGCAGGAAACTGTAGAGTGATCCTCCCGGAATATGGCAACAGCATATTTGGCAATGAAATCAGAAAAATAAGAGAAAGAAAAATGGAAGAAGGAAAGGGTTAGGAGGTTCGAGAATATGGAAGAAACAAAAGAAGTTGTCTCCAAAAATTTTATTGAGCAGATCATTGAAAAAGATATCCAGGAAGGAAAATGTGAGACCGTTCACACACGATTTCCTCCGGAACCAAATGGATATCTCCATATCGGTCATGCAAAATCGATTCTGTTGAACTATGGTTTGGCGCAGAAATATAATGGAAAATTTAACATGCGTTTTGATGATACGAATCCGACGAAAGAAAAAGAAGAATTTGTAGAGTCGATTAAGGCAGATATCCAGTGGCTCGGCGCAGACTGGGAGGACCGTCTTTTCTTTGCATCGGATTACTTTGAACAGATGTATGAGGCGGCCGTGAAGCTGATCAAAAAAGGAAAAGCGTATGTCTGCGATTTATCCCCGGAGGAGATTCGCGAATACAGAGGAACGCTGACTGAGCCTGGAAAAGAAAGCCCATACCGCAACAGAAGTATTGTGGAGAATCTGGAATTATTCCAGAATATGAAAGATGGAAAATATGAAGACGGGGAGAAAGTCCTGAGGGCAAAAATTGATATGGCTTCCCCAAACATCAATATGAGAGATCCGATCATCTACCGTGTTGCGCATATGAGACATCACAGAACGGGAGATACATGGTGCATCTATCCGATGTATGATTTTGCTCATCCGATTGAGGATGCGATCGAGGGAATCACACATTCGATCTGTACGCTGGAGTTTGAGGATCACAGACCTCTGTATGACTGGGTTGTCAGAGAGCTGGAATATCCGCATCCTCCAAAGCAGATCGAGTTTGCAAAAATGTATCTGACGAATGTTGTCACCGGAAAGCGTTATATCAAACGCCTTGTGGAGCATGGCATCGTGGACGGATGGGATGACCCGAGACTGGTATCGATCGCTGCGCTCAGAAGAAGAGGATTTACGCCAGAATCCATTAAAAATTTTGTCGAACTATGCGGCGTGAGCAAGAGTAACAGTTCTGTCGACTATGCGATGTTAGAGTACTGTATCCGTGAGGACTTGAAGCTGAAGAGACCGCGTATGATGGCAGTTCTGGATCCGATCAAACTGATCATTGATAATTATCCGGAGGGTCAGGTGGAATATCTCGATGTCGAGAATAACCTGGAAAATGAAGCACTTGGAAAGAGAACGGTGCCATTTTGCAGAGAACTGTACATTGACCGCGAAGATTTCATGGAAAATCCGCCGAAAAAATATTTCCGTCTTTTCCCGGGAAATGAAGTGCGCTTGATGCATGCATATTTTGTAAAATGTGAGAGCTTTGTCAAGGATGAGAATGGAAATGTGACAGAGATCCACTGTACTTACGATCCAGAGACGAAATGCGGAACAGGATTCACCGGAAGAAAAGTAAAAGGAACGATTCACTGGGTGGCAGCTCCGACAGCAATCGAGGCAGAGGTGCGCCTGTATGAAAATATCATTGATGAAGAGAAAGGTGTCTACAACGAGGATGGTTCGCTGAATCTGAATCCAAATTCACTGACTGTCAGAAAATGCTATGTGGAGCCAGCGTTAAAAGATGCCAAAGCATATGACAGCTTCCAGTTTGTGAGACAGGGATATTTCTGCGTCGATGCAAAAGATTCCAAGCCAGATGCGATGGTATTTAACCGGATCGTATCGCTGAAGAGTTCTTTTAAACTGCCAAAACAGGACTAGAAAAGAATAATCTGATAATAATCAAAAAAAGCGTATCTGTAAATGCTGCCCTGGAAAAGAGATCCTTGTTTTTCGGAACAGTACACGCAGATACGCTTGATTTTTTTAACATTTCCCTCAACTGTCTTTTTTTCACGATTCTTTCTTTGATCATTTCTTAGCCTGAATGGAGATGAAATTAGTCTCAACTGCCACTTTTGTCTTTTGATTTTTTGAGATTATACGGTATAGTGGTCAGACGAGAAGTCGTTCTCTTCTTCGGCTTCCTCTGTGTCCAGCGGCTTGTCTTCATCGTCAGACGTTTCGTCCTCGCCGGATGCTTCCTCTTCGACGTCAGACGTTTCGTTTTCGTCGGATGCTTTGTCCTCGCCGTCAGATGGATTTTCTTCCGTCTCGGATTCCTCTGCCTGTGTCTCGTCTTCGGATGGATGCGCGCCATGTTCCGGGCGTTCTTTTGGGATCGTCACATACCCACGCTCTACGGAAGAAAAAGTATCTTCAGTCTCTTCCTCTTCTTCCTCTTCAAATTCATCCTGAAAATCATCGAAGTCGTCATCCAGTGAGTTGGAGTTTTCTTTTGATTTTTTGTAATAAGCGATTCCGCCTAAGATAGCAGCACCTAAAAGTGCGCCTCCGGCAAGAATCTTGCCAAATTTTTTAGCCATAGTGTAAGCTCCTTTCCACAAATATTATAAATATTTTAATACTTTTTCATAAAAAAAGAAAGGGCTTTTTGCATTTCGATAGAAAATTTGTAAAATTTCGGCACAATTATCCTGCAAACAAAGCGATGTACAGGTGTTCAGAAACCAAAAGTACTATGGCGGCTGTCAAGCAAAAGCAGATGGCTATGCGAAGATAGTCTGGACAAGGACCATATAGAGGATCGTGCCTCCACCGATACTCAGAAGAGAGTTACGTTTCCAGATGTGCAGCAAAACCGTGACAGCGATAGCGATCAGCTCAGGCAGACAATACGGAGGGAGTGCTGCAGAAAGGATCACCTCTTTTAAACAGTAAATGACAAGCATACCGATGATCGCAAATGGCAGTACTTTGCCGAGATAGAGGACATAGTTCGGTGTTGGCTTGCCGGCAGGAAATAATAAAAATGGTAAAATGCGAAGCAAGAAAGTAATTCCCGCCATGATGAGTACACGGATCAAAACTTGACTGTCAGAGAGTATCATGCGAATCTGCCTCCTTTTCCAGTTTTTTTCGAGAGACGGTTAAAAGTGCGAGGATCACAATCATGGATGGGATGATAAAGCGGTCAGCCCCGAAAATCAGCAGACAGGCAAGGCTGCCTAAAAGTCCGATCAATGCAGGAATGTGATTTTGGCTGTCCATCCACTGTTCGGTAAAGATCACGACAAAAAGTGCCGTCATAGCAAAATCAATCCCTTTTGTGCTAAAGGGGATGAAAGAGCCTAAAATTGCTCCGGCACAGCAGCCGATGATCCAGTAAAGATGATTCAGAATGGAGATAAAAAAGAAAAACCAGCTTTCGTCGACATCGTTGGGTGCCTTGAGGGAAGAGGTCAGGGAGAAGGTCTCATCGGTCAGCTCATGGATGATCAGGAACTTTTTCTTCCCTGCACGGTTATATTTTTCGATCATGGAAAGACCGTAGAACAGGTGGCGTGCCTGAAGCATCAGGCTGATGATCGCAGTATTGATGAGGGAGACTCCTTGTGTCAAAATGGTAACTGCGACATACTGCATCGATCCAGCATAGATAAAGACACTCATAGCAAAGGCCCAGAGGAAAGAATAACCGTTCGTCTTTAAAAGAATTCCAAAGCCGATTCCCAAGACGATGTAGCCTGCCATGATAGGGATTGTATGGGGAAATGCCGCTTTCAGTGCTTTTTTCTTCATGAAAAAACTCCTTTCATATGGCAAAGTGGTACGGAATTTAGTATAGTGAGAGAGGACAAAGATGTCAATGGCAAGGAAGACAGATTTTTCTTTGTGTGCCAGAGATAAAATGATTGGAAAGAAATTTCAAATCAGAGAAGACGAGAAAAAGAGAAACGAAAGGGAGAAGACCATGACGACAAGAGATATGATCACAGACTTTATATTTGTAGAAGACGAGCTGGAAAAGGCGGATGCGATTTTGATTCCGGGGAGCAATGAGGGGAGTTTAGCAGTCCATGCGGCAGACCTGTACAGGGAAGGCTATGCGCCTCTTGTGATCCCATCTGGGAAATATAGTATTTTGCAGGGAAAATTTTTGGGAGCGGCAGAGAAAGGGTTGGCTGCAGAAAAGTCGTACGAGACAGAGAGTGATTATCTGGCGGCTGTGCTGATGGAGCACGGCGTGCCGCAAGAGGCGATCTGGAAGGAAAGGGAAGCCACATACACATACGAGAATGCGATTTTTACGAGAAAGTTGCTGGAGAGGAACAAGAGAGTGATCCGCACAGCAATCCTATCCTGCAAGGCATATCACGCCAGAAGATGCCTGATGTATTATCAGCTTTTATTTCCAGAAGTGAAACTGATCGTAAGCCCGGTGGTCACGAATGGGATCAGCAGAGAAAATTGGGATCTGGATGATGGCAAGATTGATATTGTTTTGGGTGAGATGGAGCGCTGTGGGAGTCAATTTCACGAAATTTTTACAGAAAAGATTTCCAGAAGATAATTGGGTTGCATGGCAAAACATTTCGTGATACCATAGCAAGGAAAACGAAAAGACAGAAGATAGGAGAGAGTGTGACAGAGAATCCTGAGAACAGCTAGGGAACAGAACATAGAAAAACAAAAAGAAAAAAGCTGGAAAAATAACGGATATAGAAGAAGGAAGAATGGACATGTATAAGGTATGTATTTTTGACTTGGATGGAACATTGGCAGATACATTGGTGTCGATTGCATACAACGCAAACCGCGCCCTGGAAGCTTTCGGGCTTCCGACACATCCGGTGCAAAAGTATCGCTATTTTGCAGGGGATGGCGCAGACGAGCTGATCAGACGGTGCCTGAAGGAGTCCGGCGATGAAAAGCTGGAGTATTACACACCAGTGCGGGAGATCTACAGAGAATTTTTTAGAGAGGATTGTCTGTATGAGGTCAAACCGTTCGACGGGATGGTTGAGGCACTGAAAGGTTTGAAAGAGCAGGGAGTAAAAATCGCGGTTTTGTCGAACAAGCCTCATGAAAATTCAATCAAGGTGGTTGAGACACTGTTTGGAAAAGGATTTTTCGACTATATTCAGGGACAACAGGTAAATATCCCGAGAAAACCATCACCGGCAGGGGCGCTTCACATAGCAA
This sequence comes from Robinsoniella sp., assembly GCA_022788205.1. Lineage (GTDB taxonomy): Bacteria > Bacillota > Clostridia > Lachnospirales > Lachnospiraceae > JAGZHZ01. The sequence continues at coordinate 28,854 of JALEVQ010000077.1, forward strand.
AAATGTTTGGAGCACAGCCGTGCGAATGCCTTTATTTTGGCGACACAAACACAGATATGAAAACAGGAAAGAGTGCGGGGATGAAGACAGTCGGTGTGACATGGGGTTTCCGTGAAAAGAAAGAGTTAGAGGAAAATGGGGCTGATCTGCTGATCGATCATCCATCTGAGATTGCAGATCTGATAAAAAGAAAGTGTGATATAGGAGGAAATCATGATTCGGCTGATTGCGAGTGATTTGGATAGCACTCTTCTGCTGAACGATACATAGAAAGGCGGGCATGAATGATACACCGCGACACACAGTTAATCATCAAAAAAATTGTTACTGAGGAGGAAGAAAGATGGGAGAATACAGCAAAGAAGCAATCGAAGTATTTTTAGAGCAGCAGGGCAAATTGTTTAGGGAAAATGTAGCTGAGACGCCGGAGGAGGCAGAGTGGTTTCTGGAAGATTGTTTTGCCGTTGAAGTCGGATCGATCAGAGAAGTGCGCAGATATTTTGAGGAGAATGGAATGGATATCGATGGCATGAGTCTTGAAGAATTAAAAGAGGCAGATGAAGTGTTTGCGCTGCCAGGCGGAAGATATCTGATTGTAGAGGGATAGAGAGAAACAGAAAAAGAGAACAACTGCGCAAAAAACAGAGAAATATTTGCGGAAAAATGAGGGAAACCAGCTGTGAGAGACAATGGATTTTGCAGCTGGTTTTTTTTATAAAAAAAACAGAAAGGGGAAAGAAAAATGATTGAGATTGAAAATTTGACAAAGATCTACAAACTCAACAAAAAACAGCAAAAAGAGCTGAAAGTAAAAGAGACACAAAAAATTGCGGTTTCGGATCTTTCGATCACGGCAAGGGAAGGAGAAATTTTTGGACTGCTGGGAACAAACGGGGCAGGTAAGACGACAACGCTGCGATGCCTCGCGACTCTGTTAAGACCGACCAGCGGGAGAATCCTTGTCAATGGATGTGATACAGTCAAAGATGGGGAGAAAGTGAGAGGACAGATTGGATTCCTGACAAATGAGATGAAGCTCGATCCACAGTTTTCTCCAGACTATCTGGTAGAATTTTTTGGAAGACTTCACGGCATGGAGGAAAATTTGATCAAGAAGAGGAAAAGGGAGCTGTTTGAGTACTTTGGCATTGATGCGTTTGCTGAAAAACGTGTCGAGGAATTGTCAACGGGTATGAAGCAGAAGGCATCGATTGCCGTCAGCTTGATCCATGATCCAAAGGTTATCATTTTTGATGAGCCTACAACGGGACTTGACATTATCACGGCAAGGGCAGTGACCGATTATTTGAAAGAATTGAGAAAACAGGGGAAACTGATTATCATGTCTACCCATATCATGTCAGAGGCAGAGAAGCTGTGTGACCGCATCGCAACGATCGTCGACGGAAAGAAAGTGGAAGAAGGAACGATACCGGAAGTTTTGGCGAGAGCAGGCACAGATGATCTGGAAGAGGCATTTTTTAAGCTGTATCAAAGATATGGAAAGGCGGTGTAAACGATGAGAGGAATTCAGATTGTTTTTCAAAAAGAATTAAAACGTGTATTTAAAGATAAAAAGATGATTTTTTCCCTTTTTATTCTTCCAGTTGTCTTGATGGTCGGCATTTATGGGCTGATGGGATATCTGACCGATCAGATGATGGAGGATGTAGAGACACACAAATCGCTGGTGTGGATACAAAATGAACCGGAAGATCTCAGGATATATGTCCCGCAGCTTGATCAGATCGCTGAGATTCAGAGCTTGACAGCGAGTGACTCGACGGATGAAGTAAAGCAGATGATCTACGATGGAATGGTCGATCTTCTGATTGTGTTCCCGGAAGATTTCACCGAACAGATTGCAGAATATGAGAGCAGCGAGCAGCCTCCGGAAATCAAAACCTTTTATAATCCATCTGAGGACTATTCCAGCGCTGCCAGACAAAGCATCGTAGAACTTTTGGAATCGGTCTATGAAAAAGCATTGCTGGAACAGAGATTTGGAAATCTGAATGTGGTGACAGCCTTTACTGTGGATTCGACAAATGCGGAGGAATCTACGATTCAGAATGAGAGTAAGGCAGCGGGAAGAATGCTGGGAATGATGCTTCCGTATCTGATCACGATTCTCCTGTTTGCGGGGACGATGAGTCTTGGAACAGACACGATCACCGGAGAAAAAGAGCGAGGAACACTTGCCTGTATGCTCGTGACACCGGTCAAGAGAAGTGAGATTGTTCTGGGCAAGCTGCTTGCCTTGACAGTGATGTCGATTTTAAGCGCATCCGTGTATATCATTGCACTTGTCATTGCGATGCCAAAGGCATTAGGTTCGATGGGCGCAGGAGATTTGACAGTCAGCTTCGGGGCGTCACAGATCGCGATGATGGCGGCGGTCATCCTTGCTCTGGCATTTTTGTATGTGCTTTTGGTGGCAGTGGTCAGTGTGTTTGCGCGGACAGTCAAAGAGGCTGCAACGTATGTGACACCACTTTATATGATTGTCATTGTGGCAGGGCTGTTTACGATGTTCGCGACGACAGGCACAAGAGAAGTGTATGAATATCTGATCCCGATCTACAGCAGCAGCATTTGTCTGAGTGAGATTTTTGCAAATGAATTGACAGTGGCACACTTTGCGATGTCGTTTGGAATGACGATTTTGCTCAGCGTGATTCTGACTGGGGTGATGATCAAGGCATTCAACAGTGAGAAAGTGATGTTTAACGCCTAGGGATGGGCATACCTGAGGGCATCGCTGAATGAATCCATACCGCCTGTGCGCGGTGCATTTTAAAGAAAACAGGGGATGCTGAAAAAAGAAAAACTGACAAAGCGGGCAGTATATCTTTTGACAGCGTCCCCTGTTTTTCATGGCTTAGGAGGCAAAAAATGGAATCACGACAAAAGTCAGGATACCAAAAATCATCAGATGGGCTGGATAAAAAGCATAAAAGAAATATTTTAACCTGATGCCACGTTTTCCATTGTAGAGCCAGATCGGAAGGAAGGCGATGGGGGCTGTGGCTTCCCATGAGATCGCAAAGGTCCCCGCGATGATCTGCATCAGTCGTTCGTTGCGGAATAAAAATAAAACTTCGATCAAGAAGACTCCTTTGAATCCATAGTCGACATAACCATATTTTCCGGCAAGAAGACCGAGTATGAGAACGCCATATTTCAGCAGCGGGCGGTCGTAAAATTTTGTGTAAAAAATCATGACCATCAGACCGATGAATAATGTAAAGAAGACGTTTTGATGTTGTGATACAAAAAAGCTCCCGCGAAGACCGTAGTCAAAAGGAATCTCAGAAATCAGAGCAAACAAGAAAAGACGCGAGGCATATTTTGTCCAGCTTCTTGTGTGAGAGAAACCTTCCACTAAAAGAAAACAAAAGATAGGAAAAGCAGGACGCCCGATGGCGCGCATGGCGGAGTAGATGGATCTGAGAGACCGCATAAGCTCTGCATTGGAGGAAACGGAAGGCAAGGTCATAACTCCACGGTATAGAACAGAAGCGGCAAAGTGATCGATGGTCATAGAGATTATGGCGAGGATTTTCAGAGTACTGCCGGAGATTCCAAAGCGTTCTCGAAAATGTTCTAAATGTTCCATATATTATTCAGTCCTTTCAGCTTTAGTTTAAGTATAATTTTATTATAAGATACCAGGGGGGCAAAGACTTTTGCCCCCAACATCATTATAACAGAAAAGGAAAAAGTGTAAAGAAAAAGAATTTTCAGGATTTGCATCAAGAAAACGTACTCCATTCTTTTAACGTAAGGTTTGCATATCGTCAAAAGTGATAGTGCAGAATCCTATTTTGTGCTATACTTTCTATGATAAAGAAGTGGACTGTACATGTCTGTTTTGTGTGACCTGTAAGTGGACAAAAAGAAAACAATAGAAGTCTGGAGTCAGGAGGAATACTGGAAAAATGAGTGAAACACCAAAAGTGACAATTGTGATCCCGGCGTATAACCGAGAAGAGACCATTGAGAGATGTCTGGACAGTGTGCTTTGCCAGACATACGCGAATCTGGAGATTCTTGTGATTGACGATGGAAGTGTAGATAGGACGCCGGAGATTTTGAGAGAATATGAAGAAAAAGATACGCGCGTCCTTGTGATTACGAAGGAAAATACAGGCGTCTCAGACAGCAGAAACTGTGGAATCGGATATGCGAGTGGAGAATATATCCAGTTTCTTGACTCAGACGACTGGCTTCCGGAAAATGCGACGGAATTATTTGTGAGTGCGATACAGAAAAATGACAGTGACATGGTGATTGCGGATTATTACCGTGTGAGGGGACATCAGCTTTATCAGAGCGGAGCAATCGAGGAGCCAGGTACACTCTCGAGAACTGAATTTGCTGAGATCATGATCGATAAAGCCTCCGATTTCTACTATGGGGTAGTCTGGAACAAATTTTACCGCAGAGAGATCTTGATGGAACAGGAGATCCGCTTTTCGGAAGATTTGCAGTGGTGTGAAGATTTTCTGTTTAATCTTGATTATCTGAGATATGCGGCGCATATCGAGGTGATCAAAGAACCTGTCTATTATTATGTGAAGACAAAGGGAAGCCTTGTGAACACTCAGACGACACCGGTCAATGTGATCAAGACGAAGATGCGTCTGTATGAATATTATAAAGATCTCTATGAATCTCTTGATCTGTATGAGGATAATAAATTAAAGATCCAGATGTTTTTGGTTCAGGCGGCGCGTGATAAAAAGCAGAGACTGAAAAAGGCAGAGTATCCGCCTCAGCTTTTGCAGGAAGAGTCTCTGAAAAATAAGAAGGTCACAAAGAGATGGAGGGAAACCATCAAGGAGAATCGTGCAGCCTGGGCGGAGAAGATTTACGGAAATGACACAGAGACCATCGCAAAAGCGCAGATGGAAGGAATCCGGATTGCAAAAGAAGTCATGAAACGGAAAAAGCAGGGAATGGAAGAGGAGGCAATTGCGGGAGAGCTTGGGATTGACAGAGAGATCGTGCATTTTGTGTTAGAGGAAGAATGACGGATTAAGTATAGGAAAGCCCGCCGCTTCGTATTTTGAACGGCGGGCGCAAGAGGCAGAAAATGTGTTTTTGTCAAATGAATGCGAGAGAGCGGAGAAGATAAAGCCATCCCGTCAAAGTGAATGCACTGAAAAGAGTCGTGAGCATGACAGTGCTTGAAGTCAGAATTCCCTCATGTCCCATATTTTTTGCCATAATATAGCAGCTCACAGTTGTGCATGAGCCTAACATCACAAGGATAGCGATCAGTTTTTCCTGGCGAAATCCGAGATGCACTGCGATTGGCAAAAAGATTGCGACGAGAACTACCAGTTTGATCACGCTGGCAACTATGGCAGGCTTTAAGCGCGAGGAAGCCTGTTTTACTTCGAACGAGGCACCCATCGCCATAAGTCCGAGAGGAGTGGCGAGGACAGCGACATTTTTGACCGTCTTTTCGAGAATGACCGGGACAGGGAGCTTCAGCAAAGACCAGAGCATCCCTGCGACAATCCCGAGAATGATGGGGTTTGTGAGGATTCCCTTCAGTGTCTTTAGGAGGAGCTGACGGTTCAACGGTTCCCTCTGCGGTTTCATGAGAGAGAGCACAACCACCGCCATGACATTGTACAGAGGGACTGTGGCGATGATCATCAGCGGAGCCATGCCGGCATTGCCATAAATATTCTGTATAAATGCGATTCCAAGGATGGCTGCGCTGCTGCGGTACGATGCCTGGATAAATTCGCCTTGAATGGATTTGTCCTTCAAGAAAAAGGAAAGGGCGGTCACGCCGAGGATACTGATCAGTGTGGCAGAAAAGCAGAAGAGCACAAATGTGGTGTCCCAGACTTCAAAGAAGTTTACCGTCGCCAAATCTTGAAAAAGCAGTGCAGGGAGCGCAGCCTGGAAGACAAATTTATTCATCTTTTTCACAAAAGCTTCGTCCATGAGCCCTACTTTTCTAAAAAACCACCCTAAAATCATGGTAAAAAAGATAGGGAGCGTGGCATTTAAACTAAAAATTAAATTTTCCATAATTGATGACATTCCTTTCATGAGAAAATAGAGAAACAGAGTGGAAATGTCTGTTCTGCAAATATTCTGCTACATCGTACCACAAAAAAAGAAGAAAGAAAACCATTTCTTTGCGAAAGCAAGCAAAAGGGTATTTTCAGACCCTTCCCCAAAAACATGTGGTTGTTTTTGAGTGAGAAGAATCTGAAAATACCCCGTTCATTTTATTTTACTAACAGCATCATGATTTCATTGCTGCGCGCGATGAATTTTGTCATCTCATCTGGATTGAGCTGTTTGTGGCTCAGCATTGCAAGGTCATACAGCTGGCAGCACATCATCGGGACATGCTCGGAATCTTTGTGCTCGAGAATATACTGCACCAGCTTATTGTTTGCGTTCAGCACCAGTGTCTGTTCGTTGCCGAACATGGATGGATCCATGCCGTACATGCCATACATCTTCATCATTTCCTGCATACGTCTGCTCTCTTCAGAGAGGATCATCATGGAGGAAACATTCTCGTTTTTCAGCTTTTCTACCTTGACTTCCAGCTTGTCATTGTCCAGTGCCTTGCGGAAGGTTTCGGTCAGGGCATCGGTAGTTTCTTTCAAGTCTTCGCTGGAGCCTTCTGTCACACTCTCATTGACATCGGCATCGATGCGCTGGAAGCGGATCTCACCGTTTTTGTTCTCGAGATGTGTGATGAAAGCGGAATCGATATTATGATTCAGGATGGCAGCGTCGAGACCCTGCTCCTTGAAGAGGTTGATATACTGACTCTGCTGAATCACATCGGTCACATAGAAAAGCGTTGTTTTCTTTTTCTCTGCCTCTTCCGGATCGATCTCTTCTTTGGCCTCGTCTGCCTTTGTATCAGCGCCTTCTGCTTTCTCGTCAACGACTTCAACTGCCGGTTCGTCTTTTTTATTCTCAGCGATGAAATCTTTCAGTGTCAGGTATTTGCCGTCCAGATTCTTAAACAGAATGTAATCTGTCATCTTTTCTGAGAATTTCTCATCTTTGATGTAGCCGAACTTGATGAATGGGCTGATATCGTCCCAATATTTCTCATAGGATTCACGGTCTGTCTTGCACATACCGGTCAGCTTGTCGGCAACCTTCTTTGTGATGTAGTCAGAAATCTTTTTGACGAATCCATCATTCTGGAGTGCACTTCTGGACACATTCAGCGGCAGATCCGGACAGTCGATCACACCCTTTAACAGCATCAGGAATTCTGGAATCACCTCTTTGATGTTGTCGGCGATGAAGACCTGATTGTTGTACAGCTTAATGGTGCCTTCGATCGAATCATACTCCGTGTTGATCTTCGGGAAATACAGAATACCTTTTAAGTTGAAAGGATAGTCCATGTTCAGATGAATCCAGAACAGAGGCTCTTTATAGTCCATGAAGACCTTGCGGTAAAATTCTCTGTATTCTTCCGGTGTACAATCATTTGGATGTTTTGTCCACAGAGGATGGATATCACTCAGAGAGACAGGGCGTTTGTTGATCTTAACGCGGTCTCTTGCAGGGGAAACCTCAACGATCTCTTTTTCGCCATTTTCGTTTTCTTTTTCTTCTGTCTTCGCATCCTCATGGATATGTTCTACAACGACATCGTCATCTCTTAAATCGCTCTCGTCGATGGTCTCATATTCCTGCGGGGCATCTTCCTTGGAGAGGAAAATTTCTACTGGCATGAAAGAGCAGTATTTCTCGATGACTTCTCTTGCACGGTATTCGTTGGCGAATTCCAGGCTTTCTTCATTTAAGAAAAGAGTGATCTCTGTTCCAACAGTTGTTCTGGTGCCGTCGCCCATGGTGTACTCTGTTCCGCCGTCACACTCCCAGTGAACAGGGGTAGCACCTTCGCGGTAGGACAATGTGTCGATGTGCACTTCATCGGCAACCATAAATGCAGAGTAGAATCCTAAACCGAAATGACCGATAATCTCATCGTTGTCAGCCTTGTCTTTGTATTTTTCAAGGAAGTCGGTTGCACCTGAGAAAGCGATCTGTGTGATGTACTCTTCAACCTCGTCAGCAGTCATACCAAGACCGGTGTCGATAAATTTCATTGTCTTTTTCTCTGGATTGACAATGACCTGGATTTTATTTTTGAAGTTGTCAGGGAAGGTGTATTCCCCCATCATCTCTAATTTTTTCAGTTTGGTGATTGCGTCGCAGCCGTTGGAGATTAGCTCACGCACGAAAATGTCATGGTCAGAATACAGCCATTTTTTGATGATCGGAAAAATATTTTCGCTGTTGATGGAAAGACTTCCTGTTTTGTTGCTCATATTCAAACACTCCTTTAAATTCTGTTTTTTGATAGATTCCCACCTCAGCACAAGACAGAGGCGAGACGGATGCAGACGATTGTTTTGTCTGTTGTTGTTCTAAGTGTAATACGCAAACAAAAAAAAGTCAAGAGAAAATTAGCACTCAAATCGAGTGAGTGCTAATAATTTTATAAAAAATTTATAAAATAGAAATAAAATCATATCCGCGAGGGGAGAAAATCCTCCCATAAAAGCGAAAGATAGCCTGTGTTTTGGCGGTCAAATGATCAGAGAAGATCAAAAACGATGCCGGCGTGTTCGAACCACAGTTGGATTTTTTGATCCCATGCGTGTTCGAGCGATTTGTCGAGAGAGAAGAGACGGAGGGATATCCCTGTGATGCAACTTAGAGAAGAGCCGTCGTATTTGATATTCAGGAAAAGACCATTGACATCATGGACAGTAAAAGGAACTTGTGCTTTCTGTATTAATTGTTCCAGATCTGGGAGGGAAAGCTGAAAAATCAACTTAAACTGGGAAGGCGTTCTGGAGCCTTTGATGATATCATAACAGTAATGGCGCAGCTGATACCAGGGTGTCAAGGCATACTCTGATGCGGTCAATTCTTCATATTCTTCTTTTGTGTAAAAGTCACGGTTTCTGTGACCGTCGATCGTAAAAATGTTTCCGGTGCTGATGGAAGCTTCCAGAAGTAAAAAACAGTCAAAAACGTCCTGAAGCAGGAGTTTTGACATAAAAGGTTTAATTTCTAAAATTTTTAAATGAACCAATCTATATTCTCCTTATCTGAAAGAAAAGTAGTGTAAGAATTCCAAAGCTGGGGGAAATCTTTCGAAGTCTTAGAATAAGAAAAATTATATTCTTATTTTGCCCCCTTTTCAAGAAGAAATATATGTGCTATGATAATCTGGTATTGAATACTACATAATAAAACCCGAAGAATTTATGATATAGAAGTCTGGCACACAGAAGATGGTTTTTGGATCTGGAGTGCAGGGCAGGAAAGGCGGATTCGTCGTCCGCACTTCCATATAGTTCACAGCTAGGAGGAAATGATATGAGTTTTAAAGTAGTCGTTGACAGCTGCGGAGAGCTTACAAGAGAGATGAAGGAAAGCGGAAACTTTGTGACCGCTTCTCTGACGATGCAGGTAGATGAAGAAATTTTTGTGGATGATGAGACATTTGATCAGAAGAAATTTTTAGAGAAGATTGCACAGAGCCCGAACTGTCCGAAATCGTCCTGTCCTTCTCCTGATGTTTACAGGGAAGCGTTTGACGTGGATGTGGATCACATTTATGCAGTGACACTGTCTGCGGAGCTGAGTGGCTCTTATAACAGTGCACAACTGGGAAAAAATCTGATCTTGGAAGAAAAACCGGAGAAAAAGATTTACGTCTTTAATTCTCGGTCGGCATCCATCGGTGAGACATTGATTGCGATGAAAATTCAGGAATGTGAAGAAAAAGGGATGGAATTCGAGGCAGTGGTAGAGCAGGTAGAGAATTATATCGCAGAGCAGAATACGTTTTTTGTCCTCGAGAATCTGGAAACCCTCAGAAAAAATGGTCGTCTGAGCAATCTGAAAGCGTTTGTGGCAAATGCGCTCAAGATCAAACCAGTGATGGCTTCTACACCGGAAGGAACGATTATCCAGCTTGACCAGGCGCGCGGGATCAATAAGGCGTTGGTAAAGATGGTAAATTACATCGTGGAGAAGACAGAGCATCCGGAGGAGAAAATCTTAGCTATCTCGCACTGCAATTGCCCGGACCGCGCCCAGATGGTAAAAGAGGCGCTCCAGGAAAAGATGAATTTAAAAGAAATTTTTGTGCTCGACACGGCGGGTATCAGCTCGATGTATGCCAATGACGGTGGAATCATCATTGCAGTCTGAGGAGTTTTTACAAAAAGATGGTGCAAAATTGCCGGTTATGGTGTATAATAACTCTAATAGTTACAGAAAATAAGGAGCGATAAGTATGAGTCAGGCAAAAGTAGACCGTTATAAAAAGGAAAAAGCAAACCGCGCAAAAATCATGAAGAAACAGAAACAGCAGAAACTCATCGCACAGGTATGTGCCGGGGTGATCGGAGTCGCACTGTGTGTGTGGATCGGTTTCTCTGTCTACGATAAAGTTCATGTGGAAGTGGCACAGAGCTATGAGGTAAATGTTGACGCTCTGACAGAGTATCAGAATTCTCTGAGCGTGGATTAAGGATGTTTTGAGCAGCGGATGTGAAGTGTTCGTTGAAAATGGGCTAAAAATGGAGAAAGGAGCTGGAGCAAAAGCAGTGGATAAGCTGCTGATGCATCGGCTCCTTTTTTGTATCTGAAAACAGAGGGGAGTCCCGCTTCATTCACCGAATGAATCCGTTTTTTGCGGCACTCCCCACTTTGGGATAAAACCAGATCAGCGTTTATTTATTTTCTTTCTGTTCTTTTTTTGCGATCTCAGCCATCTTCATCGCGCGAACTTTCAGTGGAAGTCCGAACAGGGTGATGAATCCGTCTGCGTCGTGGTGGTCATACAGATCTCCTGTTGTGAAAGAAGCGAGGGATTCGCTGTATAAGGAATATGGTGAGGTCGTTCCAGCTTTGATGATGTTTCCTTTGTACAGCTTGAATTTCACTTCGCCTGTCACATACTGTTCTGTGGAGGTGACGAAAGCCTGTATTGCCTCGCGCAGAGGAGTGAACCATTTTCCCTCGTATACTAACTGAGCCATCTTGTTGCCCATATCTTTCTTCACATTCATGGTGTCGCGGTCTAACACCAGTTCCTCGAGCTGTCTGAGAGCTTCCACCAGGATCGTTCCGCCAGGAGTCTCATATACACCACGGGATTTCATGCCGACAACGCGGTTTTCTACGATATCAACAATACCGATGCCATGTTTTCCGCCCAGAGCGTTCAGCTTTGTGATAATCTCGGAAACTTTCAACTTCTCTCCGTTTAAGCTTGTTGGAATTCCTTTTTCAAATGTCATGGTGACATATTCTGGCTCATCTGGAGCTTTTTCCGGGGATACACCCAGAACTAACAGATGATCGTAATTTGGCTCATTTGCCGGGTTTTCCAGTTCCAGTCCTTCGTGGCTGATATGCCAGAGGTTGCGGTCACGGCTGTAGCTGTTGTCTGCGGAGAAAGGCAGATGGATGCCGTGCTGTTTGCAGTATTCGATCTCGTCTTCACGGGACTGCATGGTCCATACATCTGTCATACGCCATGGAGCGATGATTTTCAGATCTGGTGCAAGTGCCTTGATGGCAAGCTCAAAACGAATCTGGTCGTTTCCTTTTCCCGTTGCACCGTGGCAGATTGCACTGGCGCCTTCCTTGCGGGCGATCTCTACCAATTTCTTAGCGATGCCAGGGCGCGCCATGGAAGTTCCGAGTAAATATTTATTCTCATAGACAGCACCGGCCTGTACACACGGCATGATGTAGTCATCACAGAATTCATCGACAATATTTTCAATATATAATTTAGAAGCACCGGATAATTTTGCTCTCTGATCGAGACCTTCCAGCTCGTTTCCCTGTCCGCAGTCAACACAGCAGCAGATAACTTCATAGTCGAAGTTTTCCTTTAACCATGGAATAATGGCAGTGGTATCCAGTCCTCCGGAATAGGCAAGAACTACTTTTTCTTTCATCTTAAAAATCCTCCTGATTTTAGTCATTTGTGTTTCGCTGCCTACTACTATACATCAATTATCATAATTATTCAAGCCCTAATCTTAAAATTGTGAAAAGCTCCAATAAATATGAATAATATGCGATAAAAATGTATAATTATACGCGAAAAAGTGCTTTACTTTAAGAAAAGGATAGTATATCATAGAAAAGAACTCACCCTGAAGACGTGGGAAATGAGAAAAGAAAAAGGAGTAGAACATATGATAAAAGTAGGTATCATCGGAGCTACCGGTTATGCCGGCGGTGAGCTTGTGAGATTATTGTTAGGACATAAAGAAGCAGAGATCAAATGGTATGGTTCTAGAAGCTATATCGACAAGAAGTATTATGAAGTATACCAGAATATGTTTCAGATTGTAGACGAGAAATGTATGGACGATAATATGGAAGCACTTGCCGACCAAGTGGATGTCGTATTCACAGCGACGCCGCAGGGACTTTGCGCTTCGCTTGTCAGCGAAGAGATTCTCTCAAAAGTGAAGGTTATCGACTTAAGTGCTGATTTCCGCATCAAGAATGTCAAGACGTATGAGGAGTGGTATAAGATAGAGCATAAAGCACCGCAGTTTATCGATGAAGCGGTGTATGGACTGTGCGAGATCAACCGCGAGCAAATCAAAAAAGCGAGACTGATCGCAAATCCAGGATGTTATCCGACCTGCAGCACGCTGTCGATCTATCCACTGTTAAAGGAAGGAATGATTGACCCTGACACGATCATCATCGATGCAAAATCAGGCACCTCAGGTGCGGGAAGAGGAGCAAAACTTGACAATCTCTACTGCGAGGTCAATGAGAACATCAAGGCATACGGCGTTGCCACACATCGCCACACACCGGAGATCGAGGAACAGTTAGGGTATGCAGCAGGCAAAGAGATCCGCTTAAATTTCACTCCGCATCTGGTTCCGATGAACCGTGGAATTCTGATCACAGCATATGCATCTTTACTGAGAGATGTGACGTATGAGGAAGTCAGAGCGGCATATGATAAATATTATGAAAAAGAACGGTTTGTGCGCGTCCTCGATAAAGATGTGACACCTCAGACAAAATGGGTAGAAGGAAGTAACTATGTGGATGTCAACTTCAAAATTGACCCGAGAACAAAGCGCGTGATCATGATGGGCGCGATGGACAATCTCGTCAAGGGAGCAGCAGGGCAGGCAGTTCAGAATATGAACCTGATGTTTGGACTCAACGAGGCAGAGGGGCTGGCTCAGGTTCCAATGTTCCCGTAAAAGGAAGAAGACACATGAGCATTTGAAGATAAATGGAAAAAAAGAGGAGAAGACAGATCATGGAGATTATAACAGGTGGTGTGACAGCCGCAAAGGGATTTAAAGCAGTTGGGATTTGTGCCGGGATCAAAAAAGGCAAAAAGGATATGGCGATGATTGCAAGCGAAGCTCCGTGCACCGTGGCGGGAACTTTTACCACCAACATCGTGAAGGCAGCTCCTGTCAAGTGGGACAGAGAGATCGTGACGAATTCAGAGAGTGTGCAGGCGGTTGTCGTAAACAGCGGTGTCGCCAATGCATGTACCGGTGAAGAGGGATACGGGTACTGCAAGGACACGGCGCAGGTCGCAGCAGAGCTGCTTGGGATTCAGACGGATGCGGTTCTGGTTGCATCGACAGGCGTGATCGGGAGACAGCTTCCGATGGACAAAATTACAGAAGGTGTAAAATGTATGGTTCCACTGTTGCTGCCTACCATTGAAGCGGGATCAAGCGCAGCGGAGGCGATCATGACAACGGACACGGTAAAAAAAGAGATTGCAGTGACGGTGCCGATTGGAGGAAAGACAGTCACTGTGGGAGGAATGTGCAAAGGAGCAGGCATGATTCACCCAAATATGTGCACGATGTTGAGCTTTGTGACGACCGATGCCTGTATCTCAAAGGAAATGCTGCAAAAAGCACTGAGCGCGATCGTCAAAGACAGCTATAATATGATCTCTGTCGATGGAGATACTTCCACAAACGATACGGCACTGGTGCTCGCCAACGGCATGGCAGGGAATAAGATGATCGATGAGGAAGGTGAGGACTACCAAAACTTCTACCAGGCGCTGGAGTATGTCAGCATTTATCTGGCAAAACAGATGGCAGGAGACGGGGAAGGAGCGACGGCTCTGTTTGAAGTGAAAGTAATCGGAGCTGAGTCAAAAGAGCAGGCAGTCATCCTGAGCAAATCGATCATCACGTCAAATTTGACAAAAGCTGCAATTTTTGGACACGATGCAAACTGGGGAAGAATTCTGTGTGCGATGGGATATTCCGGGGCACAGTTTGACCCGGAAAAGGTGGATCTGTTCTTTGAGAGTGCAGCAGGAAGACTGCAGATTATTGAAAATGGAGTGGCGCTTGATTACAGTGAGGAAGAGGCGACCAAGATCCTTTCTGAGAAAGCCGTGACAGCGATCGCAGATGTGAAGATGGGAACATACAGTGCCACAGCGTGGGGCTGTGATTTGACTTACGAGTATGTAAAAATTAATGCAGATTACAGAAGTTGATGGAGGAAAAGAGAAAATGCAGACAATGGAAATGGACATGTGGGTGGAGAAAGCCAATGTCTTGATTGAGGCTTTGCCGTATATCAAAAAGTTTAGAGGAAAGATTATTGTCGTCAAATACGGCGGGAGTGCGATGGTAGATCACGACCTGAAAAAAAGCGTGGTGCGCGATGTGGCACTGTTAAAGCTGGTAGGATTTCGACCGATCATCGTCCACGGCGGCGGAAAGGAAATCACAAAGTGGTGCAAAAAGGTCGGAATCGAGAGTGAGTTTGTCAATGGTCTGCGTGTGACGGACAAGGCAACGATGGAAGTCGCAGAGATGGTTCTGAATAAAGTAAACAAAGGACTTGTCTCCATGATGGAAAAAGTCGGCGTCCATGCTGTCGGCATCAGTGGAAAAGACGGATCTGTGCTCAGAGTACAGAAGAAATATTCAAAAGGACAGGACATCGGATTTGTCGGCGAGATTAAAGAAGTCAACACGCAGCTTTTGAACACGCTGCTGGACAATGAACTTGTCCCTGTCATCTGCCCGATCGGATCGGACGATGGCTATTATTCCTACAATATCAATGCCGATGATGCGGCATGCGCGATCGCCACAGCGATGGGGGCAGCCAAGCTTGCTTTCCTGACAGATATCGAGGGAGTTTACCGTGATCCGATGGATAAGACAAGCCTGATTACCAGAATGAATGTACCTCAGGCAGAAGAATTTATTGCATCAGGAATGGCAGGCGGAGGAATGCTTCCGAAGCTGCAAAACTGTATCGATGCGATCAAAGCAGGCGTAGCCAGAGTTCATATCCTGGACGGAAGAATCGAGCACAGTCTGCTTTTGGAATTCTTTACCGATCACGGAATTGGAACAGCAATCATTGGAGATCAGGAGGACGGAAAAGATGAGTAAGACACAAGCTTATATTGATCGCGCAGAAGAAGTGATTTTGCACACTTACAATCGGTATCATATCGTGCTGGAGAAGGGACAGGGAGTCTATCTGGAGGATGTCGACGGAAAACAATACCTTGATTTTGCGGCAGGAATCGCAGTTTTTGCTCTGGGTTACGGACATCCTGCATACAAAGAAGCTTTAAAAGAACAGATCGACAAGGTGATTCACACCTCAAATCTGTATTACAATATACCTGCGATCGAGGCGGCTGAGAAGCTGTTGAAGGCGTGCGGGATGAGCCGTGTGTTTTTTACTAACAGCGGCACGGAGGCAATCGAAGGAGCGATCAAGGCAGCGAGAAAATATGCCTATAATAAAGAGGGCTGTACAGACCATGAGATCATCGCTATGAACCACTCTTTTCATGGAAGAAGCATCGGGGCGCTGTCCGTGACTGGAAATCCACACTACCAGGAGGCTTTCAAACCTTTGATGGGAGGAGTCAAGTTTGCAGATTTCAACGATCTTGACAGTGTAAAGGCACAGATCACGGATAAGACATGTGCGATTATTCTGGAAACCGTTCAGGGAGAAGGCGGCATTTATCCGGCGGACAAAGCGTTTTTGGAGGGAGTCAAGGCAATCTGTGAGGAAAGAGATATCCTGCTGATTCTCGATGAAATTCAATGTGGCATGGGAAGAACGGGCGATATGTTTGCATGGCAGGCATATGGTGTCGAGCCTGATATCATGACATGTGCCAAGGCGTTGGGATGCGGTGTCCCAGTCGGAGCTTTTGTTCTGAATGAGAAGACTGCAAAAGCTTCCCTTGTCCCGGGAGATCATGGCACGACATACGGAGGAAATCCTCTGGCATGCGCCGCCGTGTCTAAGGTGTTCGATATCTTTGAAGAGGAAAAAATCATCGATCATGTGCGCAAAGTGACACCATATTTGGAAAAGAAGCTGGATGAACTGACACAGAAATATGAATTTTTGACAGAAAGACGAGGCAGAGGATTGATGCAGGGACTTGTCGTAGAAGGACGTCCGGTCGGAGAAATTATCACAAAAGCTCTCGACAATGGTCTGATCGTGATTTCGGCGGGCAGCAATGTTCTGCGCCTTGTTCCTCCTCTGATCATCACGGAAGAAAATATCGATGAGATGATCGAAAAACTGGAGAAAAGTTTCTAAATCTTCATGCGCCACAAATGGCGCACCACAATAGGGAAAAGAAAGCCTCTCGCCTTTGTGCATTTGACAACACAGAGAAAGGGAAGGCTTTCTTTTTGACTAAAAAAGCGTTTTATAATATATGTCAAGAACACCCGTGACTATAGTCATGGGATGAATTGATGTGGGAAATCCCTTAAAAGATGATAAGAAAAAACTATTGTAATTGTTTTCGTTTTTGGATACAATAGAGAGGACGCACGAGGAGGACTTTGCAGAACGGGGGTTCTACAGAGGAGAAAAGCGTGTGAAAAAACAAGAAATTTTGAAACATTTTTTATGGATTTGTATGGGGATGATGCTGGGTGGATGCCAGAAGGAGGCGATGGAGCTGTCTTGGGATGCGGCGCAGGAGGTCACAGATCAGGAGATGGCAGAGTCCGAAACCGAAGATGACATGATACAGACGGAGGAGACGATATTTGTACATGTGTGCGGTGCCGTTAACAATCCGGGTGTGTATGAGCTGTCAGTTTCTTCACGCATTGTCGATGCGGTGGAAGCGGCGGGTGGATTTGCGAAAGAGGCAGCATTGGATCAGATCAATCTTGCGGCAGTTGTGAGGGATGGAGATCAGATCAGGGTTTGGACACAGCAGGAACTTGAGAAGAAGACCGAGATTGAGACAGAGAATTTGCAGGAAGGACTTCTGGATCTCAATCGTGCCACTCTGGAGCAGTTGATGGAGCTGCCGGGTATCGGTCAGGCGAAAGCAGAGGCGATTTTATCGTACAGGGAACAAGTGGGAAAATTTCAGACGATTGAGGAGTTGAAGAACGTATCAGGTATCAAGAAATCCATTTTTGAAAAAGTAAAAGACAAAATAATTGTCCATTGAATTTAAGGAGAAAATTGTATGGCGAAAAAGGTTCTAGTTGTTGATGATGAGAAATTAATCGTGAAGGGAATCCGCTTTAGTCTGGAGCAGGATGGAATGGAAGTGGACTGCGCTTACGATGGAGAAGAAGCAGTCAATATGGCAAAAGAGAAAGAATATGATATCGTACTTCTCGATGTCATGCTGCCAAAGCTCACGGGATTTGAGGTATGTCAGCAGATTCGGGAGTTCTCTAGCATGCCGATTGTCATGCTGACCGCAAAGGGAGATGACATGGATAAGATTCTGGGGCTGGAATACGGCGCAGATGACTATATCACAAAACCATTCAATATCCTGGAAGTAAAGGCAAGAATTAAAGCGATTATGCGCCGCACAGCAAAAAAGGCAGCAGCGGAAAATAAGAAAAAATATGTGGAAGTCGGAGATTTGGTTTTGGACTGTGAGGGAAGAAGAGTGTCCATTGCGGGCAAGGAAATCAATCTGACGGCGAAGGAGTTCGATGTTCTGGAGCTTCTTGTATTCAACCCGAACAAGGTGTTCAGCCGTGAAAATCTGCTGAATATTGTATGGGGCTATGAGTATCCGGGCGATGTCAGAACCGTCGATGTTCATATCAGACGACTGAGAGAGAAGATCGAAGAAAACCCAAGCGAGCCGAAGTATGTACATACGAAGTGGGGAGTTGGTTATTATTTCCAGTATTAAAAAATATCTCCATGCGCTGGGAGAGTTTCAAAAAAGCCTGCAGTTTCGTATTTTTATCTTTTTTATTTTGGTTGGTACGATCCCTCTTTTTATTCTGAAATATGGGATGCTGTACAGCCATGAGGAACAGATGATGGATCGTCACAGCGCGATGATCCGGAATCAGTGCGCGCAGATCTCGAAGGATCTGGTGGAGACGGGATATCTGGAAGGACAGACATCGAACATTGTGGATGTGGAACTTGCCCAGCTTGCCAGACTATACAATGGAAGAGTCGTCGTCGTCGACGAGAATTTTCGCATCATCAAGGATACGTATGGTATTGACGAGGGAAAATTTTTGATTTCCAAGGAGGCGATGGATTGTTTCAGTGCAATCAACACCACGTTCTATGACAATGAGACGGAATCAGCAAAGATTATGATCCCTGTGGTGTGTGATAACACAGAAGAAATTCAGGGAATGATGGTGATCAGTTTCCCGACGACAGATATCAGTCAGTCGAGAAAGATGCTGAACAAAAATGTGCGCGTGCTTCAGTGGGGTGTGCTGGCTTTAGTGATTATCTTTGCATTTTATATATCGAGATTTTTGGTAAAACCTTTCCGAAAAGTGACAAAATTTCTGGAAGAAAGCTCTACGGGTGTGGAGGATGAAGAGATTTCTCTGCCGGATTACACGGAGACACAGCTTTTGACAGATGCGTACAATAAGATGATGGCGCGCATGAAGGAGCTGGATGATTCCAGACAGGAATTTGTCTCCAATGTCTCACATGAGCTGAAGACACCGATCACTTCCATGAAAGTGCTTGCAGATTCTCTTTTGATGCAGCCGGACGCACCGCTCGAGCTGTATCAGGAGTTTATGAAAGATATGTCTGAGGAGATTGACAGGGAAAATAAGATTATCAACGATCTGCTCTCCCTTGTCAAGATGGACAAAAAGGCAGGGGATATCCACATCCAGCCGACCAACATCAATGAGCTTTTGGAGTTGATTCTGAAGAGATTGCGACCGATTGCCGACAAGAGAGAAGTGGAGCTGGTCATGGAGACATTTCGCACGGTGACAGCCGAGGTGGATGAGATGAAGCTGACGCTCGCACTGTCAAATCTGGTCGAAAATGCGATCAAGTACAACAAAGAAGGCGGATGGGTTCATATTTCACTGAATGTAGATCACAAATATTTTTATGTGAAGATTGAAGACTCAGGAATCGGCATTCCGGAGGAGTCACAGGAGCGTATCTTTGAGCGTTTTTATCGCGTAGATAAGTCACATTCGCGGGAGATTGGCGGGACAGGACTTGGACTTGCCATCACAAGAAATGCGATCCTGATGCACAGAGGTGCAATCAAGGTTTACAGCAAAGAAGGCGAAGGAACCACATTCACGGTGCGCATACCGATCAACTATGTAGGATAGGCGGAGGAATCGATGAGAATAAGAAAAGGCTTTTTATGTTTGATCCTCGCAGCGCTATTGCTCGGAGGATGTCAAAAAGAGGAAGTACAGCAAGAAGGATATCAGATTTATTATATGGATAAAAATGAAAACACACTGGCGACGGAGACCTATCTTCCAGAGTCTGGGATATCAGATGATCTGGTGGATGAGCTGATCGGAAAATGGGTGGCGAACCCGCAGAGTCAGAAAATGACTTCAGCCAAGCCTAAAAATGTCTCCATGATCTCCTATGAGATGGAGAAAAGTTGCCTCATTGTCAATTTCAGCGCTTCTTACAAAGAAATGTCAAATGTGGAAGAGATGATACTGAGATATTCACTTGTGAAGACGATGCTCCAGGCGCCGCAGGTAAAAAGTGTGCGCATTACCGTGTCAGGGGAGGCTCTGACGGACGCAAAAGGACAGGAGATTGGAGCCATGACAGATAAAAGCTTTGTCGATTCTGAGAAGGTGGGGGTCGATGGCTTTGAGGAGATGGACTATGTGTTCTATTTTGCGGATGAGAACGGGACACTCAGGGAAGAGACGCAGACGATCCACTATTCGACCAGCTCAGAGAAAATTCAAGTGGTGCTCAAAAATTTGATCGCTGGAACGCAGAAAAGTAATCTGCTCTCAGTGATATCGGAAGACACGAAAGTTTTGAGTGCAAGGATCGAAAATGGCGTCTGCACAGTCAATTTCAGTGAAGAATTTAATCAGCCGATGGAAGGTGTTATGCCGGATACGAGCATCTATGCCGTGGTCAATACATTGTGTGGACTAAACGGTGTCACTTCTGTCAAGATTAATATCGCGGGGGATACGGAGAGTTATTATCAGGATACGATTGATTTGTCCGTGCCGCTGGAGAGAAGGGAAGAGTTAGTCAACACTGGTGTGCAAGACACCCAGAAAGTGGGTGTCGATTACCTGATGAAAAAAGTGTCAGAAGATGATCAGGAGGAAGATCTGCAGGAGGAGCAAGAAGATGAGCAAGACAATGAGTAGACGTCCGCTGTGGACGGCGTTGCTCTTGTGCGTGGTACTGTTCTTCCTGATGGAAAAAGGCGGACTTTTGAGAGAAGATCCGCCTCCTTCCTGGCTGGAAGACGGGAGAAAAATTGTGCTGGAGGGGCGCATCTGCCGTCAGGAACGGAAAGAAAATTCAATTCTATTATATCTAAATCAAGTCACAGTGAAGTCAGAGTCAGACTTCAAATTTTCAAAATATGCAGTAGTATCTATCAAAGAGAAAAAAGAGTGGTCAATCGGGACGGTGATTCTTGTATCCGGCACGGTGGAAGAGCTGAAAGAAGCATCCAACTGGGGTGGATTCGATCAAAAAACGTACTATGAACAGCAGGGCGTGGGATTGTCCGTGCGCGATGCGAAGGTGGAAGAGGAACTTCGAAAAGCGTCTCTTTATTTTACTATGCTCGCAAAAATGAGACAGTCTTTTCGAGAGAGCATTGAGCAAATCAGTAGTCCCAAGGATGGTGCCGTTTTAAAGGCGATGATTTTGGGGGATAAATCAGATCTTGACCAAGAGCAGAAAGAAATTTATCAGAGAGGCGGGATTTCGCATATTCTTGCCATATCGGGGCTTCATATCTCATTCTTGGGTATGCTGTTGTATCAGTTTCTGAGAAAAAGGGGACTTCCGTTCGCAGCATCAGGGAGCATCGCAGCAGTTGTGATCGGGAGCTATGCGGTTCTCACAGGGATGAGTGTTTCCGCACAGCGCGCTGTTGTGATGTTTTTTCTATATCTTGGGGCAGAGATTTTGGGGCAAACGTATGATGTGCTGTCGGCGCTTTCTTTTGCGGGATTGATTCTATTGGCAAAACAACACCAGAATCTGGGACAGGCAAGCTTTCTGCTGTCTTTCGGCGCTGTTTTAGGACTGGCACTTTTGCTCCCTGAAATGGAAGAGGCTTTCAAAAGAGAAAAGGAAAGACAGGCAGAAAAAGTGATGCGGGCTTCGATCTGTGTGTCGCTTGCCACTTTGCCGATTTCACTGTGGTTTTTCTATGAGTGGTCTGTGGTGGGGATTTTTTTAAACCTGTTGGTGATTCCGACGGTGCAGATCGTGTTGTTGTCCGGGATTGCAGGGATGGCGGCAGGGATCTTTGGAGAGGCGATCGGGACAGTGGTTGCAGCGCCTGCGCATTATCTGCTTTTGCTGTATGAAAATCTGGCAAACTTTGCGGGGAATATCCCGTTTGGAGTCTGGAAAGCGGGGAGACCGGAGAGATGGCAGATTGTGATGTATTATGTCCTGCTTGTTCTGATTGTCCTGACAGCACATTGGAGTAAAAAAAGGTGGAAAAAAGGAGTCTGGGTGGCTGGAGGAATTTTACTTTTTCTGGCGATCGGAAAGCTGCCAGATACACGGCTTTTGGTGACTGTGCTCGATGTAGGGCAGGGAGACGGTATTTGTATTCAGAATGGGACGAAAGGCTGCTATCTGATTGATGGCGGCAGCACGACTTCGTCAGAGCTGGGGAGATTTTGTCTGGAACCGTATTTGAAATTTGAGGGAATTTCTGAAATTGACGGATGGTTTGTGACTCACACCGACTTAGACCATGTCAGTGGGCTTCTCGAAATCTTGCAGTCTTACAGGCGCACCTGGGATGGAAGGAATGGGGAGGGAGTCACGATTGACCGTATTTTTCTGCCATGCCGTGAAAAGAAGACAGAAATGTATGATCTGTTAGAAAAATTAGCGACAGAGAACAAAATTGCGCTATACTATATGGAGAAAGGAAAGACGATAAGAGAAGGGAAGATGGAGCTGGAATGTGTGGCGCCAGACAGAGCAGTGCTGAGCGGGGAAGAAAACAGTGATTCTATGGTGCTTTTATTGAAATATGGAGAATTTCAGGCGCTTTTTATGGGAGATCTGGAAAGGGAAGGCGAGCAGAAGCTGTTGCAGAGTGGGCTTTTGCAGAATGTTGATTTCCTAAAGGTGGCGCACCACGGGTCACAATTCTCTACGACAGAAGAATTTTTGCGTCAGACACAGCCAAAACTTGCTGTGATCTCCTGTGCAGAAAACAATCGTTATGGTCACCCTCATACCGCTTTGCTGGAGCGTTTAGAGAAGATACATGCAATCATCAAAATGACGAAGGAAAGTGGAGGGATCAAAGTGGCAAGCGATGGGGAACACTTTGGCTTGGAGGAATATTCTGTGCAGCGGGAAAACAAGATGGATGATGAGAAGGAGGAGAAAGATGAACATTCGTGAGATGGCGGAACAACGAGAGAGAGAGTTCTTCAGCCCGTATGCAGCGCTCAGTCAAAATTCGAGAGGGCGCGACAGAGAGGAGGAGCCTTGTGATATCCGACCTGTCTATCAGAGAGACCGTGATCGGATTATGCACTGTAAGGCATTCCGAAGGCTGAAACAGAAGACGCAGGTGTTTTTAAGCCCTGTAGGAGATCATTATCGGACAAGGATGATGCACACGCTTGAGGTGGCACAGACAGCGCGGACGATCGCAAAGGCGCTGCGGCTCAACGATGATCTGGCGGAAGCAATCGCACTGGGGCACGATCTGGGTCATACGCCGTTTGGACATTGTGGGGAGCATGCGCTGAATGAGATTGCGCCGTGTGGTTTTACACACTATGAACAGAGTGTCCGCGTTGTGGAGCTTTTAGAGAAAGGCGGAGAGGGATTAAATCTGACATGGGAGGTGCGCGATGGGATCCGAAATCACAGGACAGCCGGCAATCCTTCCACGCTGGAAGGAAAGATTGTGCGCCTGTCAGATAAGATTGCCTATCTCAACAGCGATATCGACGACGCGAAGCGCGCCGGGATTTTGACGGAGGAGAGTATTCCGAAAGCATACAGAGAAGTTCTCGGAAACACCACAAGAGAGAGGTTGAATCATTTGATTCATGATATTATAATAAACAGTATAGATCGAGATGAGATTGCGATGTCCTCTGAGACAGCCGAGGCGATGAGGGATTTGAGGAGCTTTATGTTTTCCAATGTCTATTACAACTTAGCTGCAAAAGAAGAGGAGGAAAAGGCGATGGGACTTGTAAAAGCGTTGTATGAATATTACAAGGAACACTTAGAACAGATGCCCAGGGAATATCTCGATTTGATGGAAAAGAAAGGGCAGTCA
Source organism: Robinsoniella sp. (assembly GCA_022788205.1). Classification (GTDB taxonomy): domain Bacteria; phylum Bacillota; class Clostridia; order Lachnospirales; family Lachnospiraceae; genus JAGZHZ01. The sequence goes on from JALEVQ010000077.1 coordinate 52,705, forward strand.
AAAGAGAGGGTAGTCTGTGACTATATCGCAGGTATGACAGATACGTATGCGACAAAGAAGTTTACAGAATATTTTATCCCGAAATTTTGGCAGCTGTAGGGGAAACAGATGTATTATTCGGAAGAATTGATTGAAGAGATCCGGCAGAGAAATGACATTGTCGATGTGATTTCCGGCTATGTAAAATTACAGAGGAAGGGCAGCTCCTATTTTGGCCTCTGCCCGTTTCACAATGAAAAGTCTCCTTCTTTTTCTGTGAGTCCTGAAAAACAGATGTACTATTGCTTTGGATGTGGGGCAGGCGGAAATGTGTTTACCTTTATCATGCAGTATGAAAATTATACCTTCCAGGAGGCGGTAAAGATGCTGGCAGACCGCGCCGGGATCGAGCTGCCGTCTCAGGAAATGACAGAACAGATGAAGCAGGAGCAGAGTATTAAGGCGCAGATTTTAAATCTGAATAAGCAGGCGGCGAAGTATTATTACTATCAGCTTCGGACAGAAAACGGAGCGCAGGCGATGGAATATCTGACAAAGAGAGGGCTTTCGACGGAGACAATGAAGAATTTCGGACTAGGATTTTCCACGAAATACAGCGATGATCTGTACAAATATCTGAAGAGGCAGGGAGCCTCTGACGAGCTGCTGCGCCAGTCAGGGCTGATGAATGTGGATGAACGCCGCGGAATGTATGACCGATTCTGGAATCGTGTTATCTTTCCGATCCAGGATGTCAATGGTCGAGTGATTGGATTTGGCGGTCGAGTGATGGGCGACGGAAAACCAAAGTATTTAAATTCGCCTGAGACGATTGTCTTTGATAAAAGCCGAAACCTGTACGGTCTGCATGTGGCGCGCACCTCACGCAAAAAATATTTTTTAGTCTGTGAAGGATATATGGATGTGATTTCTCTTCACCAGGCTGGTTTCACGAATGCGGTGGCATCTCTTGGGACTGCGCTGACCATGCAGCATGCCAATCTGTTAAAGAGGTATGTGGAAGAAGTCGTGCTGACATATGACAGCGATGAGGCGGGAAGGAAAGCGGCGCTCAGAGCGATTCCGATTTTTAAGGAGGCAGGGATCAGCACAAAGGTGCTTCACATGGAGCCGTACAAAGACCCGGATGAGTTCATCAAAGCAGAGGGGTCACAAAAATTTCAGGAGAGGATTGACCACGCTGAGAACAGTTTCCTCTTTGAGATCTCTGTCCTTGAAAAGAATTACCAGATGAGTGACCCGGAGAGCAAAACGTTGTTCTTCCGGGAGGTCGCTGCAAAGCTGATGGAGTTTGACCAGGAATTGGAAAGAGAAAACTACATTGAGGCGGTGGCAGTCCGCTACGGCGTGGGGTTCGAAAATCTGAGAAAGATGGTGAACCAGCTTGCGATGAAGGGATACCAGCCAAAGGCAGAGGAGCCCAGAAAAGAGCGAAAAGCACAGGAGAAGGAAAATGGCATGAAAACATCGCAGAAGCTGCTGCTGACATGGCTGATCGAATATCCGAAACTGTTTGAGACGACGAAAGCGTATATCTCTCCGGAAGATTTCACAGAAGAACTGTATCAGACGGTGGCAGAGATGTTGTATGAGCAGAAAAATGCGGGAGAGATCAACCCAGCGAAGATTATCAACCATTTTGAAGATCCTGAACAGCAAAGACAAGTGGCAGAATTGTTCAATACGACTGTCCCTGTGGAGACCAAGGAAGATCTCGAGAAAGCTGTCAGGGAGACGATCGCCAGAGTGATGGAGAACAGCCTTGCGGCTCAGAATGCGAAGCTTGACCCGACTGACATGGCGGGACTTCAGAGGCTGATTGCAAATAAGAGAAAATTGCAGGATTTATCAAAAAGTCCAAAAAATTTTTTGTGAGAGGAGCAGAAAGTTGCAGTTATCGAAAAGGTTATCGGCGATAGCGTCGATGGTGGAGGAGAGAGAGTGCCTCGCAGATGTGGGGACAGACCACGGATATATTCCGATTTTTCTTGTAGAGCAGGGAAAGATCGCGCGTGCGATTGCGATGGATATCAACGAAGGACCGTTAAAGCGCGCAAGAGAACATATTTTGGAACATGGGCTGGAGGATCGCATCTGTACCAGGCAATCCAACGGTGTGGCACAGCTGAGAGAGGGGGAAGCGCAGAGTGTAGTCATCGCAGGAATGGGAGGATTACTTACGATGCAGATTCTGAGTGAAGGGCGCGAGGTCTTAAAAAGTGTCAAAGAGCTGATTTTGCAGCCACAGTCTGAGATTGGTCTGGTACGCCGTTTCCTGCAGGAACAGGAATATCAGATTGTCGATGAAAATATGGTAGAAGAGGATGGAAAATATTATCCGATGATGCGGGTGCTTCACGGCAAAATGGATGCGTGGACAGACACGGAGTATCTCTATGGGAGATATCTACTTTTGAAAAAAGATCCTACGCTGCTTGCTTTTCTGGAAAGAGAGGAGCAGACATATGATGGCGTGATGGAAAGACTCAGAGAAAACGAAAGCTTAAAGACGCAGAGGCGGAGAGAAGAGATTCACGCGAAACTGCTCTTGATTGGGGAGGCAAAGAAAGCCTATGTAAGAGAGCAGGGATAAAAGTGCAGAAAAGAGAAGAGAATAAGAAGAGGCAGGGAGAAACAGCAGAGACGAAAAGTTTGGGAGAAAGGATTGGCAGCAGATATGCGGCGCTCCGGAAAGAATAGAAGACGTTTCCGGAGATGGGTATACCATATGAAATGCAGAGAAATAATAGCAAAACTAGAACAATTGTATCCACCTAAATTTGCGGCTTCCTGGGATAACCCAGGACTGCAGGTGGGAGACAGAGAAAAGGAGATTCAGACGGTCTATCTGGCACTCGATGCCACAGATGAGGTGATAGAGCATGCCATTCAGGAGAAAACGGATCTTCTGATCACGCATCACCCGATGATCTTCTCAGGTTTAAAGTCCGTGACGGCAGAACATTTTATTGGCAGGAGAGTGATGCGCATGATCCAGAGTGGGATGTGCTATTATGCCATCCACACCAATTATGATGTCGCGAAGATGGCGGAGCTGAGCGCGGATTATCTCGAATTGAAAGACACCAAAATTTTGAGTGTCTCTTACTGCGAAGGCGAGACGGGTATCCAGGAAGGATATGGAAGAGTGGGTGATCTTGCGGAGGAGATGACGCTGGAACAATGCGCAGATGCGGTAAAACGGGCTTTTTCTCTGAGGGAGGTCAAAGTATTTGGCGATCCTTGTCAGAAGATACGGCGCGCTGCAATTCTTCCGGGTTCCGGCAAAAGCATGATTTTGGATGCACTGAAGAGCAAAGCGGATGTGATGATTACAGGCGATATCGACCATCACGCAGGGATTGACGCGGTGGCACAGGGACTTGCCATCATCGATGCGGGACATTATGGGACAGAACACATTTTTATGGAGCAGATGAGGAAGGAGCTTGAACAAGATTTTCCGGAGCTCACTGTAAAAAGGGAGGCTTTCGCCGTGCCTTTCCGGATGATGTGACAGAAGGGAGTGGAGATATGGGTCAGATTACCGTACAAGTCGGGGAAGAGAGGAGAATATATCCATCTGGAGTGACATTCTTGGAGGTGGCAAAAGAATTTGCCCAGACAAAAGAACAGGATATCGTGCTCGCTGAGGTGGACAACAGGCTGTTTGAACTGTGGAAAACAGTCGAGAGAGACTGCGAGATTCGATTTATCACAACGGGACAGAAGAGAGGATATGAGACATACCGCAGAAGCATGACACTTCTCATGCTGAAAGCGATGTATCATGTGGCAGGACACGAGAATATTGAAAAGGTGAGCGTTCATTTTTCCGTCGGAAGTGGATATTACTGCACGGTGAGAGGAAAAGTTGTGCTGACAGAGGGATTTCTGGAAGAAGTCAAGGCATACATGAGAGAACTTGTGGAGAAAAAAATTCCGATCCGCAAGAGAAGCGAGAACACGTACCGTGCGGTCGAGCTGTTTCACGACTATGGGATGTATGACAAAGAGGCACTGCTGAAATATCGAAGAGTGTCAAAGGTGAATATCTACGATATCGATGGATTTGAAGATTATTTTTATGGATTTATGGTTCCTGACACCTCCTATCTGCGCTATTTTGATCTTCTTCCGTACGAGGACGGATTTGTCCTGTTGTTTCCATGGATGTCAAATCCGAGGGAAGTGCCGCAATTTTTGCCGAGAAAAAAGATTTTTCAGGTACAGAAACAGACGCTTTTATGGGGAGAAATGCTGAATGTGCCGACAGTCGCCGCACTGAATGATCGTGTTGTGAATGGAAATATGGATGATCTGATTTTGTGCCAAGAGGCTTTGCAGGAGAAAAAGATCGGGGAGATCGCCGAGCAGATTGCAAAGAAAAAGGCAAGGATCGTGCTGATCGCAGGACCATCCTCTTCTGGAAAGACGACATTTTCACACCGTCTGTCGATTCAGCTTGTAGCGCATGGCTTAAAGCCACACCCGATTCCTGTAGATGACTATTTTATCGATCGCGACAAGACACCGATAGATGCGTTTGGCAACCGAAATTTCGAGTGCCTGGAGGCTCTGGATGTAGAGCTGTTTAACGATCACATGACACGGTTGCTGGAGGGCGAGAGTGTAGAACTTCCATATTATAATTTTAAACTTGGAAAGAGAGAATACCGCGGCAAGACACTGAAACTGGGAGCAGAAGATGTCCTGGTGATCGAGGGAATCCACGGACTGAATGAACAGATGACGTACCGCCTGCCAAAGGATGAAAAATTTAAGATATATATCAGTGCCTTGACACAGCTCAATGTAGATGAGCATAATCGGATTGCAACCACAGACGGGCGTCTTCTGCGCAGAATGATCCGCGATGCGCGCACGAGGGGAACCTCAGCAAAAGATACGATTGCTATGTGGCCTTCTGTCGGGCGAGGAGAAGAATCTTATATTTTCCCATATCAGGAAGAGGCAGATGTGATGTTTAATTCCGCTCTGATCTATGAACTGGCTGTGTTGAAGACGTATGCTGAGCCACTTTTGTTTGGAATACCAATGGAGGCGCCAGAGTACCAGGAGGCGAAGCGACTCTTGAAATTTTTGGATTATTTTGTCGCCATCCCGAGCGAAAATGTTCCACAAAATTCGATTTTGAGAGAATTTATCGGGGGCAGCTGTTTTCAGGTGTGAGGCTTTTATGCTCATACGGGTTAGCGCCTCTAGTGACAGAAAAAAATAATCTATTTACAAGAAGAAATTTTCGTGATAAAATTTGATGCGGCATAAGTAGAATAAATGATCGCGGATGGCAAGACGAAAGGTGTCATACGAGGAAAGTCCGGGCTTCACAGGGCAGGATGCCAGATAACGTCTGGTGGAGGTGACTCCAAGGATAGTGCAACAGAAATGTACCGCCAGCTCTGCTGGTAAGGGTGGAAGGGTGGTGCAAGAGACCACCGCCTTCTTGGTAACAAGGAGGGCATATGTAAACCCCATTCGAAGCAAGACCGAAAAAAAGCATATGGCGGCCCGTCAGCTTTAGGTAGGTCGCTGGAACCTGCTGGCGACAGCAGGTCTAGATAGATGATCATTCAAGACATAACCCGGCTTATCGTTCTGCTTATGCAATCGAAAAAGGAATCCAGATTCTCATGTGAGAGGGAAACATGAGATGGAAAAAAGAGGCTGTTGAAAAAATTGCTTGGATGTCAAGCTGTTTGAGAGACAGTCTCTTTTCGTAAAAAAATTTTATGAGAGAAAAAGCTGCTGGGGCAGCGACGGAGGAGAAAATGAAGAGAGTAAAAATAATATTAAGCTGGCTGTTAGTGATGCTCTGCCTGTTGACGGGTTGCAGTACCGTTTTGAGCAGAACAGATCTTTCAGATAGCGGCAAAACGGCAGTCACATCCCAGAAGACAGGGAACGGTAAACAGAAAGTTGATCTTGTGGAAGATCAGGAGATTTCGGTGGAGGAGGACGGTGTTTACACTTCAAAGGAAGAAGTGGCACTTTATATCCATGCATTTGCTAAACTGCCCTCTAACTTCATCACAAAGGAAGAGGCAAAGAAGTTAGGCTGGAAGAGCAACGAAGGAAATCTGGACAAGGTTGCCCCTGGAAAGAGCATCGGAGGAGACCGGTTTGGAAACTACGAAGAGCAGTTGCCAGTGGAGCAGGGCAGAAAATATTATGAGTGCGATATCAATTACGAGGGCGGATATCGAAATGCCGAGAGACTGATCTATTCCAATGACGGACTGATTTATTACACGAACGACCATTATGAGACATTTGAACTGTTATATGGAGAATAGACGGATATGAGAGAGATTGTTCTGGATAGCAGAAAATTGGAGGAAAAAGAGGCGGCACAGGAATATCTGAAAAGGCAGTTTTGTTTTCCGGATTACTATGGAAAGAATCTGGATGCGTTTTTCGACTGTCTGGGGGAAATTTCCAGTGAGACACAAGTGATTGTCAATGTGGGGGAAAAGACAGGAGAGTATCTGAAAAAAATTTTGCGTGTTTTGGAGGTTGCTGCGGAGGAAAACAAAAAAATCTGCGTGAAGCTTTGCGAAATAGATGGTGAATGAGCTGGAACAGAAAGAAAAATATGGCAAAATTTATAAAAAATGCTTGCATGTTGGGAAAAAAAATCTTATAATAAGAAAGACAAAGGCGTCAAAAAGATTTGGGGGGATAGGAGAACCGCCAGATTAATTTTTGACCCTTTTTTTATTGGCTTTCAGGCATAAGTAGGACAGAATGAGGAGAGCATAGTTCTGGAAGGCGAGCCGCCCAAGGGCAGAAGATGGTCCTGAAGTGGTCTGGTAACTGGAAGACAGTTACAAAAAGAAAAAACACAGACAAGAAAAATGTGAGTTTAAGGAGGAACAACAAATGTCATACGTAGATGAAGTCATCGATTTGGTAGTAAAACAGAATCCAGCAGAACCTGAGTTCCATCAGGCAGTAAAAGAGGTGTTAGAGTCTCTCAGAGTTGTGATTGAGGCAAATGAGGAGAAGTACAGAAAAGAAGCGTTGCTGGAGAGACTGGTAAATCCAGAGAGACAGATCAAATTCCGTGTACCGTGGGTAGATGACAAGGGACAGGTTCAGGTGAACACAGGTTATCGTGTACAGTTTAACAGTGCGATTGGACCATACAAGGGAGGCTTACGTCTTCACCCATCTGTAAATTTAGGTATCATCAAATTCCTGGGATTTGAGCAGATTTTCAAAAACTCTCTGACAGGACTGCCAATCGGCGGCGGCAAAGGTGGTTCTGATTTCGATCCAAAAGGAAAATCTGACAGAGAAGTGATGGCATTCTGCCAGAGCTTTATGACAGAGCTTTGCAAATATATCGGCGCTGACACAGACGTTCCAGCAGGTGATATCGGAACAGGCGCAAGAGAGATCGGATATATGTTCGGTCAGTACAAGAGAATCAGAGGACTGTATGAAGGCGTTCTGACAGGAAAAGGACTGTCCTACGGCGGATCTCTGGCAAGAACAGAGGCTACAGGATACGGACTGTTATACTTCACACAGGAAATGTTAAAATGTAACGGCAAAGACATCAAGGGTGCTACGATCTGCGTATCCGGTGCTGGTAATGTGGCAACTTATGCGATCCAGAAAGCACAGCAGCTGGGCGCTAAAGTAGTGACATGCAGCGATTCTACAGGATGGGTTTATGATCCAGATGGAATCGATGTAAGCGCACTGAAAGAAATCAAAGAAGTAAAACGTGCCCGCCTGACAGAGTACAAAAATTATCGTCCAAACTCAGAGTATCATGAGGGCAAAGGCGTATGGAGCGTAAAATGCGATATCGCTCTGCCATGTGCAACACAGAACGAGCTGACACTGGAAGATGCAAAAATGCTGGTGGCAAATGGATGCTATGCAGTGGCAGAAGGCGCAAATATGCCTACAACATTGGATGCAACTGAGTATCTGCAGAAAAACGGCATTCTGTTCGCACCTGGAAAAGCTTCCAATGCTGGTGGCGTTGCAACATCTGCTCTTGAGATGTCTCAGAACAGCGAGAGACTGTCCTGGAGCTTTGAGGAAGTAGATGCTAAATTACAGAACATCATGGTAAATATCTTCCACAACCTGGATGACGCAGCAAAACGCTACGGCGCAGAAGGAAACTATGTAGTAGGAGCAAACATTGCAGGATTTGAGAAAGTAGCAGATGCAATGCTGGCACAGGGTGTTTGCTAATCGGACAGCAGGCAGTAAGATAAGAGAGATCCTGAAAAAGTTTGATTAATAGAGTGTGTGTTTTCTTATTAAAGAGAAGCAGAAGCAAGATAGATATTTCTCTGTCTTGCCTCTGCTTCTCTTTTTGTGGAAAAAATGATTTATGCTGTGATAATCGTTCCGGTTTTCCCGTTTAGTGCGTCCTTTGCGGCATCGATGGATGTGATGATCGCAGTGCGTCCTGGCTTCTTGGTGACAAAACCGACCGAGGCAACCATTTTTGGAAGCATCGCGTTCTCGCCGAACTCGTCGTTGGCAATGTGGGTTTTGATCTCATCAGCAGTTACATGGAACAAAGGCTGCGGATTGTCAGAGCGATATTTGATGCAGACTTGATCTTCGTTTGTCAGAATCATCAGCATGTCTGCGTCGAGCATCTCTGCGAGTTTTCCACTGATCAAATCTTTTTCAATGACAGCGCTTGCCCCTTTGAGCTCGTTGCCCTGCTGAAGGACAGGGATACCGCCGCCGCCACAGGCGATGACAATCTGACCGGCATCAACTAAAGCGCGGATCGCATCAATTTCAATGATATCCTTAGGATTGGGCGAGGAGACGATGCGGCGAAATCCTTTGCCCGGTTCCTCTATTACGTAGTTTCCTTTCTTTTCTTCGGCTTCGGCTTCCTCTGCCGTCAGATAGCGACCGATCACTTTGACTGGCTTATAGAATGCCTCGTCATAAGGATCGACTAAAACCTGAGTGAGAATGGTGCTGACGGTCTTACAAATTCCGCGATTCAATAATTCCGCGCGCAGAGCATTCTGCAGATCGTATCCGATATATCCCTGGCTCATAGCAGAGCAGACAGACATAGGGGCATACGTATAATCAGGGTGCATTTTTGCAAATTCATTCATTGCAGTGTGGATCATGCCCACCTGAGGACTGTTGCTGTGAGTGAGGATGAGCTGATATCCTTCTGCGACAAGGTCAGCCAGCTTTTTTGCAGAACTTTTTACCGCAGCTTTCTGCTGAGGCAAGGTGACACCGAGTGCTCTGTGACCAAGAGCTACGACAATTTTTTTCTTCATATTAAATCAGACTCTCTTTCTATCACTTATATACAAAAACATTCCAAGCCTTTCTGCCGAGAATGGTTTGTGGTATGTGTTTATTATATAATTGATAGAAAGAAAAATCAATAAAGTTCTTAGGGACGTTTCCGCCAAGTTTGTATCATGGGAGCTGTCTTTTGCCAATTACAGCGTCTAAAAAATCTGAATGAAAGAGCGTATCAACATAAATTAAAAGAAAATAAAAGGAAAAATACAGAAAATACTTGACAAATATGGACGCATTCGATATAATGAAGATACAAAAAAAGAAAGAGAGGTACATTCCACCAAGAACATAAGTTACAGTTCTTTTTGTAGAGCACAGAAAGAAAGGAAGATTCAAACCAAACTGTTTCAGAAAAAATAGAGAGCGTTGGAATTCCTGAATTTTCGCAGAGAAGAGAATTCTGCAGTTGAGACAAGAGAAGTACGAGAACAATCAAAAAAATCCCACATTCTGGAAATCAGTAAATTCAGGCAGACACAGATCGAATCATCTGAGGCAGACAAAAGAACAGAAAAAGAAGAGGTATAATATGATCGAAGTTCAGTAGGGTCGGTTGTCATTTTAAGAAAAGATGGCAGCCGATCCTTTTTTTGTGGGCACAGATGCATTCCCAAAAGAAATTGTCATCAAAATATGGACAGCCTCATATATTAATGAAAAGAGAAGGCGGCGATTTAAGAGCTTGGAAAGAGAAGGAAAAAACTTGAAAAGGCTTAGATTGTTGCAGAGGAGGAAGCGATGAACATACATAGAGAACTGATTCAGATTTTTTCGGAGAATATCCGGGAGATCATGAAAAAGATGGAGATTGAGGAAGAAAATCTCCAGGAAATCCGCATGAGAGTGGGAAAGCCGTTTTTAATTTTGTTTGACGGAGACGAATATTTTGTCACGCAGGAAGGGGAGCTGACAAAAAAGAAGGAGGATGGCTATATTATCACAAAAGAGGAAATGATGGAGACGATCTCTTATGTCACACATTATTCTCTGTATGCATATGAAGATGAGATGCGCCAGGGGTTCTTGACGATCGAGGGAGGACATCGCATTGGGATTGCGGGGAAGATGGTGATGGAGGGCAACAAGGTGAAAAGTATAAAATACATCTCTTTTTTAAATATTCGCCTGACACACGAGAAAAAAGGGTGCGCGAATTGCCTCCTTCCGTATATCATCGACCACGGGAGAATTTGTCATACGCTGCTTGTCTCACCGCCGCGCGGAGGAAAAACAACCATTTTGCGTGATCTTGTGAGGCAGCTCTCGAACGGGACAAAGTTTTTACAGGGGGTGACGGTGGGGGTAGTCGATGAACGTTCAGAGATAGGAGGATCATATCTTGGGGTACCGCAGAATGATCTGGGAATCCGGACAGATGTATTGGATTGCTGCCCGAAGGCAGAGGGGATGATGATGCTGATTCGTTCGATGTCTCCGCAGGTGATTGCGGTGGATGAGATCGGCGATTATGAAGACAGCAGAGCGATTGAGGCAGTGATGAATTGTGGATGCAAGGTGATCGCTACAGTCCATGGCAGCTCGATTGAGGATATCCAAAAAAAGCCGCTTTTACAGCAGATGGTCACACAGCGCGTGTTTGAACGATATGTGATTCTTGGAAAAAAACCAGGAAAAATCAAAGAAATTTTTGATGAGAGGGGGACAAGGCTGTATCAGGAGGAGACGAGTCTGTGCTGAGATGGCTGGGGATGGGAGTGATTTTGTTTTCTTGCTCTTCCATCGGAGTGACAGCGGCACAAAAGATGAAAAAGCGAATCCAAAACCTGTATGATCTGCGTGAGGGGATGATGTTGCTGCAAGGCGAGATACGGTATGCAAAGGCGACGCTCCCGGAAGCCTTTGAGCACGCAGGAGCACATGCAGCGCCTTCCTGCAAAGCTTTTTTTGAGGCAGTGGGAACACAAATGGAGCGTCTAGAGACGAGGTCGGCGAAAGAAGTCTTGGTAAGGTGTGCAAAAGAAGAATTGAGTGGTCCGGGATTTTTGAGGGAAGACTTGGAACGCCTGGAGCGTCTGGGAGAACAGCTGGGATATCTTGATCAGGAGATGCAGATAAAAGGACTTGAGTTTTATATCAGGCAGCAGCAGGGAGTATGCGAGGAGGCGGAGAGGGAATACAGAGAAAAAGCAAGATTATATCGATATATGGGCATCATTGGAGGGCTTTTTCTTGTGATTGTGCTGGCTTAGGGGTGAGAGTACATGAGTGTCAATATTATTTTCAAGATTGCGGCGGTCGGCATCTTGGTGTCCGTGCTGACACAGGTGCTCAAGCACAGCGGAAGGGAGGAGCAAGCTTTTTTGACAAGTCTTGCCGGACTTTTGGTAGTGCTGTTTTGGATTCTGCCCTATATTCAGCAGTTATTTGAGACGATCCGTCAGTTGTTTGATCTGTAAAAGGGGATGATGGTATGGATGTGATAAAGATTGGGATGATCGGAATTGCCGGGGTTTTTCTGTCTGTCCTGCTCAAAGAGGTCAAGCCAGCTTTTTCCGTTTTGATCAGCATCACGGTTTGTGTGATGATTTTCTTTTTTTTGACGGAGAAGCTGCAATATCTGGCGGATACATTTCAGGAATTAGGCGGGTATGTGAGCATTCAAGGGGCGTATTTGAAATCATTGATGAAGATTCTGGGGATCACATATCTGGCGGACTTCGCGGCAAATATCTGCAAAGATGCGGGATATCACGCAGTGGCAGGTCAGATTGAGATTTTTGGCAAGCTGTCGATTTTGGCGGTGAGCACACCGATTTTAGCGGCAATTTTGGAGATGGTGCAGAAAAGTGCATTTTAGAGGTGACGGTTCGCCAATCGTAGTGCCTGAAGGTTTAGGGAGGATAGATTGCAAAAATGGGTTAGGATGATGGTATGGGTGATGATTGGGGTGCTTTTGTTTGGGGGAAAGGTGCGCGCAGCAGAAGAACTTGTAGGGGAACTGTCATTTGAAAAGATTGAAGAGAACATGGAAGAGATCTTCGGCGATGAAGAAAAAGGATCCTTTCGAGAGATGGTTTTGAAATTGATGCAGGGCGAGATTCCTTTTGACTTGGGCGAGATTGGCAGGTGGCTGTGGGAAAAGTGCTTTGGAGAGCTTGGGGGACAAAAGAAAGCAGCGGTACAAATTTTGATGCTGACAGTCGTGGCAGCAATTTTTTCGAATTATACAAATGTGTTTGAGAGGAGCCAGACGGCAGAAGTCAGCTTTTATCTGGTTTATCTCATACTGATGATGCTCCTGATGAAAACTTTTGGGGAGATGGAAGAGATGGCACAGGATGCCGTCAGCCAGGTAGTCGCATTTTTGAAAGCGCTTTTGCCGGTCTATCTGATGGCATTGGCCATCGCAAACGGATCGTTTACGGCGATCGGATTTTCACAGCTGACAATTGTGATGATCACTGTGCTGCAGTGGCTGCTGAAAACCGTGGTTTTGCCGGGAATCCATGTATATGTGGTTCTGTCTATCTTAAATCAGATTGACCAGCAGGATCGATTTTCAAAGTTTACAAAGCTGATCCGGATGGTTTTGGCATGGATTTTAAAGACCGTGACGGCGGCGGTGATCGGAGTGCAGACCGTGCAGTGCTTAGTCATGCCGGCGGTGGATCAATTAAAGACATCCCTGTTTCATAAGGCGGCGGGAGCATTGCCGGGAGTGGGAAATGTGTTTAATTCTGTGACCGAGGTGGTGTTAGGATCGGCAGTATTGGTGAAAAACGCGGTAGGGGCTGCGGGGCTTCTTGTCTTGACCTTGATCTGTCTGATCCCTCTGATAAAGATTGCGGTCTGTGTGATTTTGTACCGCTTTCTTGCAGCAGTCACGCAGCCAGTGTCTGACAGGAGGCTGACGATGTGTGTGGAGAGTGTGGGGGATGGAGCAGAGCTTTTGATGAAAGTGCTCACGGCGACAGGGCTGATGTTTTTTGTATCGCTTGCGCTTGTGACATCATTTGTGAGGGGAGGATAAGCGCTATGGTGCAGTGGATAAAAGAGATCATCTGCAGTATTTGTATTCTGGGCACAGTGATCCATGTGCTCCCGAATTCTTCCTATCGAAAATATGTGAATTTCTATATAGGACTTCTCTTGATTTTGATGGTTTTAAAACCGCTTGCAGAATTCTTTTCGCTTGACACATCCTTTGAAGAAAAAATGCAGATACAGACGCTGAAGACAGAACTTTCTGAATTAAACATTGCATGGGAGGGGATGGAAGATTTAGGGGTTCACAAAGTAGAGGATGCGTGGAAAGAAGAGCTGGAAAGGCAGATCACAGAGGTGGCAAAGACGGGTGATCTGGAGGTGGATAAGATTGAGACAGAGCTGCAAACGGATAAAGACGGGGTGATCAGTGCGGTCACAGTGTCGATGGAGGTGCAGACGCTTGACCGTTCCAGAGAGAACGGACAGGAAAAGAAAGAACAGCTGGCACAGAAAATCTCAGAGATTTATGGTTTGGAAGGCGAACAGATACGCATTATGGTTCGGGAGTAAAGGATGGAGAGCAGATGGGAAGCGATCCGGGAGAGGATCAAAAATGGGAAAAAAGATCAGCTGCTTATCTGGCTGCTTGTCGGGGCTCTGATCATCGTGATTGTGCTGCCGACAGATTCATCCGGAAGTAAGAACGTGCAGGAAAAGACGGAGAGCGTGGACGGGGAGGACACCATCTCAGACGCAAAGGAACAGAGGCTTGCAGAAGTTTTAAGTCAGGTTGAAGGGGTTGGGAAGACGCAGGTGATGATCACTTATCGGTCTTCTGGGGAAAAAATTGTGGAGAAAGATCTTCCAGTGACGGAGCGGACGGTCAATGAGAGCGATGATCAGGGGGGAAACAGCAGCACAGTGGAGCGGGAGCAGAACGAGGAGACGATCTATGAGAAAGGCAGTGACGGCAGTCAGACACCGTACGTTGTCAAGGTGACAGAGCCAGAGATCGCTGGCGTCCTGATCGTGGCAGAAGGAGGAGGCGATCCAGTTATCGCCAAAAATATAACAGAAGCAGTAATAGCATTATTTGGAGTAGAAGCGCATAAAATCAAAGTGATGAAGATGAATTGAGAGGGAGGAAATCATGAAACGCGTCATGAAAAAGAATCAGATTGTCATCACAGGTCTGGCTGTGATGATCGCGATTGCGGGATATCTCAACTTTTCTGGCACAGGCATGGAGCCTGAGAGTTCTCTGACTTCCGTCTCGGATGATTCGGTCATTCTTGAGACAGAACCGGAAGATACCGCTGCGGCGAACACCGGGGTGTTAGTTGATGTGGAGAGTCTCGACGGGGAGGGAGATTTCGAGACGGCGAGCAGTGATGATCTGCAGGGCATCCCCGGAGAGGCTGTACTTACCAGCGCGGGAACCAATTCGAGCTTTGCGGCGGAGACGAAGCTGACAAGAGAGCAGGTGCGCGCGAAGAATAAAGAAACTTTGCTCGAGATTATCAATAACGAAAACGTCAGCGATGCAGAAAAAGAGCAGGCGGTCAGCAGCATGAATGTGTTGACAGATATCGCGGAGCGTGAAGCGGCAGCGGAACTTTTGCTTGAGGCGAAAGGCTTTGCAAATTCCGTCGTCAGCATCACAGAAGGGACCGTGGATGTCGTCATTAATATGACAGAGATCTCAGATGCACAGCGCGCCCAGATTGAAGATATCGTGAAACGAAAGACAGAGATCCCGGGAGAAAACATCGTGATCACACCAATTTCACAGCAGTAATGGAAATAGAGCCTTTGTCGGGATTGACAGAGGCTCTTAAGCTTGTTAGAATAGCAAATGAAAAAAAGAAGGTGGCACTGCGAAAAAACAGAGGCAGGACACTCTATTAAGAAATAGAAGAAGAGATATGGAGGAGAGAACGTGACCGATATTACGAAGGAAATAAAGAAACGAAGAACATTTGCAATCATTTCTCATCCGGATGCAGGAAAGACAACTTTGACAGAGAAGTTTCTGCTCTATGGAGGGGCGATCAATCTTGCGGGTTCTGTGAAGGGAAAGGCGACCGCGCGCCATGCGGTCTCTGACTGGATGGAGATTGAGAAAGAGAGAGGTATCTCCGTGACCTCTTCCGTATTACAGTTTAACTATGATGGATTCTGCATCAATATCCTGGATACACCGGGACATCAGGATTTCTCGGAGGACACATATCGAACCTTGATGGCGGCAGATTCTGCCGTGATGGTGATCGATGCGTCGAAAGGTGTGGAGGCACAGACGAGAAAGCTGTTTAAGGTCTGCGTGATGCGCCATATTCCGATTTTTACGTTTATCAACAAGATGGACCGCGATGCCAACGATACGTTTGAACTGCTCGATGAGATTGAAAAAGAGCTCGGGATCGAGACATGTCCGATCAACTGGCCGATCGGGTCAGGAAAAGGATTTAAGGGCGTGTTCGACCGCGCATCAGGAAAAGTGATCTCCTTTTCGGATACAGAGAAAGGAACAAAAGAAGGAGAGACACAGGAATATGCACTTGGCTCTCAGGAACTGCTGGACTATATCGGCGAGGAGAAGAATGAGCAGCTTGAGACCGAGATTGAGCTTTTGGACGGCGCAAGTGCAGAGTTTGACCAGGAAAAGGTGGATCGTGGAGAACTTTCCCCTGTCTTTTTCGGGTCGGCACTCACAAACTTTGGAGTAGAAATTTTCCTGAAAAATTTCCTGAAAATGACATCTTCACCGCTCGCAAGAAAAGCAGATGTGGGGATGGTCGATCCGACGAAGGAAGGATTTTCTGCCTTTGTCTTTAAGATTCAGGCAAATATGAACAAGGCACACCGCGACCGTATCGCCTTCATGCGCATCTGCTCGGGCGAGTTTGACGCAGGGATGGAAGTGTACCATGTGCAGGGAGAAAAGAAGCTGCGTCTCTCCCAGCCACAGCAGATGATGGCACAGGAACGCCACATTGTGGACAAGGCATATGCGGGGGACATCATCGGTGTGTTTGACCCTGGTATCTTTTCGATCGGTGACACAGTGTGTATGCCGGGAAAGAAGATTGTATATGAAGGAATCCCGACCTTTGCGCCGGAGCATTTCGCGAGAGTGCGCCAGATGGATACGATGAAGAGAAAACAGTTTGTGAAAGGAATCAACCAGATTGCTCAGGAAGGTGCGATTCAGATTTTCCAGGAATATAACACGGGAATGGAAGAGATCATTGTCGGTGTGGTCGGAGTGCTGCAGTTTGATGTGCTGAAGTACCGTCTGGAGAATGAATACAACGTAGATATCCGCCTGGAAAGTCTGCCGTATGAGCATATCCGATGGATTGAAAACACAGATATCGACCTGAATAAACTGGTGGGAACATCTGACATGAAGAAGATTAAAGACCTGAAAGGAAGACCGCTTCTTCTGTTTGTCAATAGCTGGAGTGTCGGCATGACGCTGGAGCGAAACAAAGGACTGATTTTGTCGGAGTTTGGACGCTCTTAAAATATACTTTGCAAAATGTAGAAATTTTGGTATAATAATTCTATTATATGGATACGATGCAAGACAGGAGGTCGTTGGCATGAGCGAAAAGGAAACGAATTACATGATAGAAAACGAAGCAGAGTTCGGTCAAGTTAAGATCGCAGATGAGGTGGTCGCAATCATCGCAGGACTGGCTGCCACGGAAGTGGAAGGTGTCTGCTCAGTGGCAGGCAACATCACAAAGGAGCTGATCGGAAAGCTGGGCATGAAGAATCTCTCCAAAGGTGTGAAAGTCACGGTACAGAACGGCGTGGTGGATGTGGACCTCGCCCTGAACCTGGAATATGGCTACAGCGTTCCACAGACCAGCAGAAAGGTGCAGGAGAAAGTAAAGGGAGCGATCGAGAGCATGACAGGGCTTTCTGTCTCAGAGGTCAATGTCAGAATCGCAAGCGTTGTCATGAACAAATAGGAGAAGCGATGCAGCTGTGAGAGTGCGGGAACGTTTGCTGCCAGAACAGCTATCCACAAAGACAGAAATGATGAAAGATCATGGAGCCGTTGCAAAATGTAGGTAAATGTGAAAGCATGATAATTCATTTTGCAACGGCTTTTAGAATGAGGAGAAGGTTAAAAATTTGACCGATCCCTGAATTTATTCCGCAGAGAGTGCAGCAGAGGAAAATGGCTGATGCTGCAAACGATATGCATGGGAGGAAAACATGAGCAGAAGAGAGATCAGAGAACATATTTTTAAATTATTATTTTTGGTAGAATTTCATGAGGGAGAAGAATTGGAGGAACAGGTTCGTCTGTATCTGGAACAGCACGACGAGATCAAGGATGAAAATCTGAGATATATCAATGAAAAATACCATAAGATTTTAGAAAAGTTAGCTGAGATTGACAGCCAGATTGATCAGGTTTCAAAGGGATGGAAGATTGAGCGCATGGGAAAGACAGATTTGACCGTGCTGCGCCTTGCTTATTATGAGATGAAATACGATGAGGATATTCCGATCGGCGTCGCTATCAATGAGGGTGTCGAGCTCGCAAAATTATTTGGCGGGGAGGAATCTCCAGCGTTCGTAAACGGAATTTTGGCAAAGTTAGTCTAGACGAAAGACAGTTGGAGTGATGGCGATGCAGAATGTGTATTCTGTCGGACAGATTAACACGTATATCAGGATGATGTTCTCTCAGGATTTCGTCCTGAATAAGATTTCAATCAGAGGAGAAGTGTCGAACTGCAAATATCACACTTCCGGTCATATTTATTTTACGCTGAAAGAAGACGGCGCTGCACTGTCCTGTGTCATGTTCGCAGGAAACAGGCAAGGGCTGTCCTTTCGGCTACAAAATGGACAGCAGGTTGTGGTGACAGGGAATGTGGATGTCTATGAGCGTGATGGAAAATACCAGCTCTATGCGAAAAAAATTACATTGGATGGAATCGGTGCGCTGTATGAGAGATTTGAAGCGTTAAAGAGAGAGTTAGAGGAAATGGGAATGTTTGCGCCGGAATATAAACAGCCGATTCCTTTTTTTGTCCAAAAGCTGGGGATTGTGACGGCACCTACAGGTGCGGCGGTCCGAGATATGATTCAGGTCTCAAAGAGGCGCAATCCTTATGTTCAGATTTATTTATACCCAGCGCAAGTACAGGGGGAGGGTGCGGCAGAGAGTATCGCTGATGGAATTGAGCGGTTGGATGCGTGCGGCTTGGATGTCATCATTGTCGGCAGAGGCGGGGGATCGATTGAAGATCTGTGGGCCTTCAACGAGGAGATCGTGGCGGAAGCGATTTTCCGCTGTAAAACGCCGGTGATCTCAGCGGTCGGGCACGAGACGGACACGACAATCTCGGATTATGTCGCCGATCTGAGGGCTCCCACACCGTCAGCAGCGGCGGAGTTGGCGGTCGCTGATGTGCAAGCAGTGGAAGTGCGGATCGAACAATATCGTGAGCAGATGACGGAGGCAATGCTTCAAAAGCTCGAGAGATGCCGTACAAGGCTGAATCACCAGAGCGTGGAACTTTCCTATTTAAGCCCTGAGCAAAAAATAAAAGAGCAGAAGCAGTGGATATCGGATCGGACAGAAAAGCTGCAAGGTGCGCTGAGAGAACATCTCAGGGAGACGAGGCATCGGTTTTCTCTGTATGTGGAAAAGATGAGGGGGCTGTCGCCACTTGACAAGCTGGATCGAGGATATGCATTTGTGGAAGATGACAGAGGCTGTCCGCTGAGAAAAATCGGACAGATTCAGCTGGGAGAAGAGATCAAAATTTACATGGCGGATGGATGTTTTGTGGCGAAAGTGATAAAAAAAGAGGAAAAAGAATGGCTGGATGGACAGGCAGGACAGCAGAAAATCAGGTGAAGAGATTTATGGAAGAAAAGACAATAGAACAGGGATTCAGGGAACTGGATGAAGTGATCGAGGCTCTCCAGAACAAAGATCTGGCATTGGAGGAGTCATTTGTACTTTACAAAAGAGGCATGGAACTTTTGAAGGAATGCAATGAAAAGATTGATCGTGTGGAGAAGAGAGTGATGGCGATGAATGAAGAAGGTGAATGGGATGAATTTTGAAAAAGAGATGAAGGAAAAAGTAAAGGAAGTTCAAGCGGTCATTGACTCTTATTTGCCTGAGGAGTCGGGGTTTCAGAGGACTTTGCTGGAGGCGATGAATTACAGTATGACGGCGGGAGGAAAAAGGTTGAGACCTCTTATGATGCTGGAGACATACCGGCTGTTTGGAGGGACCAGTGGTGTGATTCGACCGTTTCTCGCTGCTATTGAGATGATCCACACACATTCTCTGATCCACGATGATCTGCCGGCGATGGATAACGATGAATACCGCAGGGGAAGAAAGACGACACATGTGGTATACGGCGAAGCGATGGGAATTCTTGCCGGCGATGGACTTTTAAATTTTGCGTATGAGACTGCTGCGAGAGCGTTTGAGATGGAACCCGACAATAAAAATGTGGGGAAAGCTTTTCGGGTACTGACATCAAAGACAGGAATTTATGGCATGATCGGTGGTCAGTCGGTCGATGTGGAGATGGCAGGACAGCCGCTTTCCGCAGAAAAGCTGGATTTTATCTACCGTTTAAAGACGAGCGCCTTGATTGAAGGAGCGATGATGACAGGGGCGATTCTGGCAGGAGCTTCTGACGAGAAGATAGATAAGATACAGCAGATTGCACAGAAAGTGGGAATTGCATTCCAGATCCAGGACGATATCTTGGATATGACAAGCTCGATGGCGGTTTTAGGCAAACCGATCAACAGCGATGAGAAAAATCACAAGACAACGTATGTGACACTGTATGGGCTGGAGGATTCCAGAAAAAAAGTGGAAGGGATTTCTAGAGAAGCAATCGCATTGCTGGATTCGCTGGAAGAAAAAAATGAGTTTCTGCGTGCTTTGATTTTATCCTTGATTTATCGAGAAAAGTAAAGGGTGGGAGATTTTGGTATTAGATAAGATAAAAAAAGAAAATGATATCAAGTCACTTTCCAAAAAAGAGCTTATGGAGCTCTCAAAAGAGATCCGCTCTTTTTTGATCCGATCGATCAGTGAGACGGGAGGTCATCTCGCCTCTAATTTGGGTGTCGTAGAATTGACGATGGCGATGCATCTGGTGTTTGATTTGCCCCAGGACAAGATCATCTGGGATGTCGGACATCAGTCCTATACACATAAAATTTTGACAGGCAGAAAGGAAGGCTTTGGACAGCTTCGAAAATATGGGGGATTGAGCGGATTCCCGAAAAGGAAAGAGAGCATGTGCGATGCGTTCGATACGGGGCACAGCTCCACATCCATCTCAGCCGGACTTGGATATGTCTATGGTCGCGATTTGAAAGGAGAAGATCATTTTGTGATCTCCGTGATCGGGGACGGAGCGCTGACAGGTGGAATGGCATATGAAGCACTCAACAACGCCGGAAGACTGCACACAAATTTTATTATCATCTTAAATGACAATGAGATGTCGATCTCCAAAAATGTTGGAGGCATCTCAACGTATCTGGGAAATCTGAGAACAAACACGGCATATCAGGATTTTAAGACAAATCTTCAAAAGACACTGCGCAAAATTCCGGTCTATGGTGATAAGATTATCGAACATCTGAAAAAGACAAAGAGCGGGATCAAGCAGCTTGTGATCCCGGGAATGTGGTTTGAGGAGATGGGAATTACATATCTTGGTCCCGTCGATGGTCACAATCTTGAGCAGATGGTAAAAATTCTGCAGGAGGCAAAGAAGATCAAAGGTGCAGTGCTCGTCCATGTGTTCACCAAAAAAGGAAAAGGATTTCTGCCGGCAGAACAGCATCCTTCGCGCTATCATGGGACGGAGCCGTTTGATGTGCGCACAGGAAAGCTGCTCAAGCAGAAGGCAAAGCCAGGATACACAGATATCTTTGCAAAAACGATGTGTTCCATCGCGCAGAGAGAGGAGAGAGTGGTGGCGATCACAGCGGCGATGGCAGACGGAACCGGGCTGAAAGAGTTTCAGAAAAAATATCCGAGTCGGTTTATCGATGTGGGGATCGCAGAGGAACATGCTGTCACTTTTGCGGCAGGGCTTGCCGCCTCGGGCATGATTCCGGTGGTGGCGGTCTACTCTTCTTTCTTGCAGAGGGCTTTTGATCAGCTGATCCACGATGTCTGTATCCAAAATCTGCATGTCGTGTTTGCGGTAGACCGCGCAGGTCTTGTCGGCAGCGATGGGGAGACGCATCAGGGAATCTTTGATTTGTCTTTTCTGTCAATGATCCCGAATATGACGGTGATGGCGCCGAAAAATAAATGGGAGCTGATGGATATGATGGATTTTGCCGTGTCCTTTGAAGGACCGATCACTCTGCGTTATCCGAGAGGTGAGGCGTACGAGGGGCTGGAGCCTTACCGATCCCCGATCTGCTATGGAAAGAGTGAGTGGATCTATGACGAGGTAGAGATTGCGCTTGTCGCGGTGGGAAGCATGGTGAGGACAGCCGTGAAGGTGCGCCAGAATCTGAAAGAAAAAGGATTTGCCTGCTCGCTGATCAATGCCAGGTTTGTGCAGCCTCTCGACGAAGAGATGCTGACGGAGGTGGCAAAGGATCACAAGTTGGTGGTCACGTTGGAAGAAAATATTAAAACAGGCGGTTTCGGAGAGCGTGTGACAGATTTCTACAGGGAAATCGGCTCGGATGTGATCGTGCTTAAGATTGCAATTCCAGATCAGTATGTCGAGCATGGAAATGTAGAGATCCTGAAAAAAGAGCAGGGGATTGATGAAATCTCGATTGAGAAGAAGATCATCGCCTCTTATATTGGACAGTAGACCTTCATGCGCCGTGCGGCGGCAAAGTAAATACAGAAATGAAAAAATTCTCTTGGAGGAAGATATGAAAGAAAGATTAGATGTGCTGCTGGTACAAAGACAGCTTGCCTCCTCGCGTGAGAAGGCAAAAGCAATCATCATGGCGGGAAATGTTTTTGTCAAAGGAATGAGAGAAGACAAAGCAGGTACGATGTTTGATCCGAACGTGGAGATCGAGGTGAAAGGACAGACTCTTCGATATGTCAGCCGCGGCGGATTAAAGCTTGAGAAGGCGATGACGCATTTTGACCTGACACTGGAAGGGAAGGTCTGTATGGATGTCGGTGCATCGACAGGCGGCTTTACGGACTGTATGCTGCAAAACGGAGCGGTCAAGGTCTACTCGGTTGACGTAGGACATGGACAGCTGGATTGGAAATTGCGCCAGGATGAGCGTGTGGTCTGCATGGAAAAGACAAACATTCGGTATGTGCTTCCGGAAGACATCGGGGAAAAGCCAGCCTTTGTATCCATCGATGTGTCCTTTATCTCTCTGACGAAAGTGCTTCTCCCGGTGCGGGCGCTCATGGAAGAGGATGGACAGATCGTCTGTCTGATCAAGCCACAGTTTGAGGCAGGCAGAGAAAAAGTGGGAAAAAAGGGAGTCGTCCGTGATCGGGCTGTCCACATGGAAGTGATCGAAAAAGTGGTATCTTACGCTGGCAGTATCGGATTTGAGCCTCTTCATCTGGAATTTTCACCGATCAAGGGACCCGAGGGAAATATTGAATATCTGCTTCATCTGCAAAAGAGAGAGGAAGGGACAGTCTTCGCCCAGGCACCATTTGACATTGAGGCGATTGTGAAAGAAGCACATGATACATTGGACTGACAGGGGAAGGACATGGATAAATTTTATGTGATTACGAATACGGGGAAGGATCCAGCGCTGAAAGTGGCAAAGGAGATTCAGGAGTCTTTGCGTGAGCGAGGGAAAGAGTGTCTGCTTCAGGAAGAATGCCAGGGAGGAGGACAGCAGGGAGAAATGTGCACAGATTTCAAGTACACAGATGTCACAAAAATACCTGACGGCATTGAGGGAATCCTGGCGCTCGGAGGCGATGGCACGCTTTTGCAGGCGGCGAGGGATACGGTGGAGCGGGAGATACCGCTCTTAGGGATTAACCTGGGAACGCTGGGCTACCTTGCTGAGATCGACCGCACAAATATTGGACAGGCATTGGACAGTCTTATCGAGGGAAAATATGAAGTGTGCAAGAGGATGATGCTCGAGGGTGTCGCCTATCACCAGAATAAGAAATTGATGAAGGACATCGCATTGAATGACATCGTGATCGGGAGAGTCGGAAGACTTCGAATTTTGAATTTCCGGATTTTTCTAAATGGTGCGTACTTGACGTCCTATGCGGCGGATGGAATCATTGTCTCTACGCCGACCGGTTCAACCGGATACAGTCTGTCTGCGGGGGGACCAATTATCGATCCGGAGGCAAGCCTGATTGCCATCACGCCGATCGCGGCACATACTTTGAATGCCAGGACGATTATTCTGCCGGATTCCGTCGAGATTACGATTGAGATTGGAAATCGAAAAGGGGAACTGGAGGATGAGGCGGAGGCGACTTTCGACGGGGACACTTCGGTGAAGCTGAAAAGTTCAGACAAAATTGTGATTCGAAAGTCAGAGAAAAGCACACGGATGATTAAGATCAATCAGATCAATTTTGTGGAAGTGCTCAGAAATAAAATGAGTAAAAATTAGAGTAGTAAGAGAAAATTCACGGTAATCCCATGGTGAAGAGATAGATGGAGTTGTGAAGATTGAAAAGCAGAACAGATTAGAGGAGGTAAGAAGTTGAAAATAGAACGACATGCAAAAATTGTCGATTTGATTCATCGATATGAGATTGAAACGCAGGATGAGCTGGCAGAACTTTTAAATCAAGAAGGGTTTCGGGTCACACAGGCCACGGTTTCGAGAGACATCCGCGAGCTGAAGCTCACAAAAATTTCACTGCCGGACGGCAAACAGAAGTATGCTTTGATGCAAGATCAGGGAATCGGAATGAATGAGAAATATCTGCGCATTTTGAAAGATGGTTTCTCTTCGATGACAATGGCGCAGAATATTTTGGTGGTAAAGACTGTGTCCGGCATGGCGATGGCGGTGGCAGCGGCGCTCGATGCGATGCATTGGAGTGAGATTGCGGGCTGTATTGCCGGGGATGATACGATTATGTGTGCGATCCGCAGCGTGGATGACACGTTAATTGTGATGGAAAAAATCAAAAAGATTGTAGAAAAGTAGTGAAGGATCATGTTATCGAGTTTACATGTAAAAAATATAGCCCTGATTCAGGAAGAAGAGATCAATTTCGGACCGGGCTTGAATATTCTGACAGGTGAGACGGGCGCAGGAAAATCGATCATCATCGGTTCGATCAATGCGGCTCTGGGGGCAAAAAATTTTAAAGATTTTGTGCGCCAGGGTGCAGATTATGCACTTGTGGAGCTTGTCTTTCTGGTTGACAAGGAACAGGAAGAAAAGATGCAGAAGCTTGACATTTCAGTCGATGACGGGCAAGTGATCATCACAAGAAAGATGTCGAAGGGGAGGAGTATCAGCAGAATCAACGGCGAAACCGTGCCGGTGTCACTCGTGCGAGAGGTGGCATCAGCGCTGATTGATATCCATGGGCAGCACGAGCATCAGTCTCTGCTGTATAAAAAAAATCACCTGAAGATTCTAGATGAATTTGCCAGGGAGGAAGTGCAGACACTCAAAGAAGAGAATGAGCGTCTGTACGTTCACTATCAGGAATGCAAAAAAAAGCTGCAGGAATCCCAGAAAGAAGAGTCCGAACGCATCAAAGAAGCAGATTTCCTCACATTTGAGATCGAGGAGATTGAGGAGGCACATCTTCAGCCAGGGGAAGATGAGAAGCTGGAACAGCAGTACCGCAAGCTTTCCAACGGAAAGCAAATTTTAGAATCGGTCGGTGAGATCGGCTGTATGACGGGGGCAGACGCAGAAGAAGGAGCGGCATCCTCCATCGGTCGTGCCGTGCGTCTGATGGGAAATGTGGTGCGGTACGATGAATCCTTACAGAGTCTTTACGATCAGCTGCTGAACCTCGAGGATTTGATTGGAGATTTCAACAGAGAGCTGAGTGAATATCAGAGTGAATGGAATTTCGATGAGTCCGAATTCTGGCAGATTGAGGAACGCTTGAATCTGATTAACAGACTAAAAGGAAAATATGGCAATACGATTGAGGCGATCTTAGATTACCAGGAACAGAGACAAAAACGGCTTGCCATTTTGCAGGATTACGACAATTATGTGCTCAGACTACAGGAAGAATATCAAAAAGCAAAAGCAAAACTATTAGAGAATGCACAGAAGATCTCAGAGATTCGCAAAAAGTATGCCACAGGACTTGCACTCAACATCCAGGATAGCCTGATTGATATGAACTTTCTTGATGTACAGTTCGAGATTCAATTTGAAGAATTGGAAGAGCCTCAGGCAGATGGTATGGATGAGATCTGTTTTTTGATTTCTACAAATCCCGGAGAGCCTGTGCGTCCACTGGGCGATGTGGCATCGGGCGGCGAGCTGTCGCGCATTATGCTCGCGATCAAGACTGTGCTGGCGGAGAAAGATGATATGGGGACATTGATTTTTGATGAGATTGATGTCGGGATCAGCGGCAGAACAGCCCAAAAAGTTTCGGAAAAGATGGCAGTGATCGCAAAGCATCATCAGGTCATCTGCATTACCCATCTGGCACAGATTGCAGCCATGGCAGACCACCACTTTGTGATCGAAAAATACGTAGAAAATCAGAACACGATCACCGCAATCCAGGAATTGTCTGAAGAAGAAATGGTCCGCGAACTTGCAAGAATTCTGGGAGGTGCGAAAATCACACGTACTGTTCTGGAAAATGCGCGCGAGATGAAAGAACTTGCCATCCGCACCAAAACTTCTTAAATATAGATTTCCCTAATTGAAAGTCAGGCGTGGGGCTGTTATAACTTTGCGGCGAAAACCCGCAGGCTTACCTGTGGGAGTAGTCAGAGAGAGTAAGAAGATGAGAATTTTCTAAAAATCAGGTTTATGTTTAGGGAGCTCGCCACAAAAACACTCCATTGCTTTTGTGGCGAGCTCCCTAAACATACGAGGAAAAGGATATGAAGAAAAAAGAGTATCTGGTGATCACTTTTGCAGAGACAATGATGGCTCTGTATATGGAAAAAGTGTGCAAAGAGGATGGAAAAGAAGGGCGCATCATTCCTCTGCCGAGAGAGATCGATGCGGGCTGTGGTCTGGCGTGGGCCACAGAGAAAAAAGAGAGAGAAGAATGGGAGAATTATCTGATTGACAGACAGATCATATTTGAAAAGATGGTGGAGGTGATGATTTGATGGAAGAGATTCTTTTTTGCAAAAGCGGAGGATGTACTGCAAAATTAGGAGCTGGCGCTTTGAACAAAGTACTTTCCAGACTGCCGAAAAAGAGTGATCCAAATTTGCTGGTGGGATTTGACAGCAACGATGATGGCGCTGTCTACCAGATTGACGAGGAGCATGCTCTGATCTCTACGCTGGATTTTTTCCCCCCGATGGTGGAAGATCCGTATCTGTTTGGATCGATCGCAGCGGCGAATGCACTGAGCGATATCTATGCGATGGGCGGAGAGGTGAAGACGGCACTCAATATTGTGTGTTTCCCGGAAAACATGGATATGAATATCCTGGGGAAAATTCTGCAGGGAGGAAACGATAAAGTCATGGAGGCAGGAGGAACCCTTGCGGGAGGTCATTCTATCGTAGATGAGGGAATCAAATACGGGCTGAGTGTGACGGGGATTGTGGATCCGAAAAAAATTTACCGCAATAACGGATGCCATGTGGGGGATGTCTTGATTCTCACGAAGAAACTGGGAGTCGGAATTATTATGACAGCGCACAGAATTCATGAGGCAAGCAAGAGCGCGGTCGAAGAAGCGATTGAATCTATGAGATTTTTGAATAAATATGCGGCAGAGATTTTGAGAGAGTATGAGGTCCATGCGTGCACAGATGTGACCGGATTTGGATTTCTCGTTCACCTGTGTGAAATGCTCGACGGCAGATACAGTGCCGTGATTGAGAGCAGCGCGATCCCTCATTTTAAAGAATGTGAACAATACGTAGAAGAGTTTTATCTCACTGCTGCGGCGCAAAAAAATCGAAACTTTGCAGGGAATCAGGTTTTGTTCGAAAACGACGATTTTGTGATGGAGGAAATTTTGTTTGATCCTCAGACTTCAGGCGGACTTTTAGTCAGTGTCAGCAAAGAGGATGCTGCATCGATTGTTGAAAAGATGAGAGCACATAAGATCCCCGCTGCCATTGTGGGATCTGTCACAGAAAAGCAGGAAAAATCAGTGATTGTGAAAGGAAGGTAAGAAAACACATGAAACATTTTGTAGATGCAAGAGGGCTGGCATGTCCTCTGCCGATTGTAAATACAAAAAATGAGATGAAAAATATGAGCGAGGGAGAGTCAGTGGAAGTGCTTGTCGACAATGAGATCGCCGTGCAGAACCTGACCAAATTTGCAAATGTGAGAAATCATACCATAAAGGCAGAAAAGATTGCAGACAACTGCTATCGCGCTGTGATCACCATGGGAGAAGCGAAGGAAGAGCCGGAAGAAGAGGAGGAGGTGACATGTCAGCCATCGAAAAAGAGACACGATGTGGTTGTGATCTCATCAAACAAGATGGGAGAGGGAAAAGAAGAGCTGGGAAAGACTTTGATGAAGGCATTTTTGTTTGCGCTGACAAAGCAGGACTCTTATCCGGAGACGATTCTTCTGTACAACAGTGGTGCCTTTTTGTCGTGTGAAAATTCCGACAGCCTGGAGGACTTAAAGTTCCTTGAGGCGCAAGGAGTGCAGATATTGACATGCGGCACTTGCCTGAATTTTTATGGTCTGACACCGTCTCTGGCAGTGGGCAGTGTGACAAATATGTATGATATTGTGGAAAAACTCAGTAAGGCAGATAAAGTGATCAGACCGTAGGTGTTCGTATGGAAAATCTGGTAATTGTCAGAGGCGGCGGAGATATCGCCACTGGAACGATTTATAAATTATACAAATGCGGATTTCGGGTTTTGATTCTGGAAATTCCAAATCCGTCGGCAATCCGCAGGAACGTTGCTTTCTGCGAGGCGGTCTATCAGGGAAGCCAGACGGTGGAGGATGTCACCTGTTTCCTTGCAAAAGACAGAGAGGAAGCCCTTTCTTGGCTGAAAGAAGGAAAGTTAGTCATGGTGATTGACCCGGAAGGCACTTATATTAGAGATTTTAAACCAATTGCAGTCGTAGATGCGATTCTGGCAAAGAAAAATCTAGGCACACACAGAGGGATGGCACAGATCACGGTCGCTTTAGGTCCGGGATTTGAGGCTGGAAACGATGTGGATGCGGTGATTGAGACGATGAGAGGACATTCTCTAGGAAGAGTGATCTATCAGGGCAAAGCCATCAAAAACACAGGTATTCCAGGCATGATTGGCGGATACGGCAAAGAGCGTGTGATCCACAGCCCTGCAAAGGGGATTCTGCGGAATATCAGAAGGATCACAGATACCGTAAAAAAAGGAGAGGTCATCGCTGTCATCGAGAAGAACGGGGAGAAAATCCCTGTGGAAGCCTCGATCGATGGATTGCTGCGAGGATTGATCCGTGATGGGTATCCGGTGACAGAAGGATTTAAGATCGCGGATATTGACCCGAGAATCAACGAATATGACAACTGTTTTACGATCTCCGACAAGGCAAGATGTATCGCGGGCGGTGTCCTGGAGGCGATCTTATATCTGAGCCGCAGAAAGGATGCTGGCACGGCAGAAAGCCAAGGGGCATCAGAGGGCGATGAGGAGAAGAAAAGGATTTACGCTGATAACGCTGCGACCAGTTTTTATAAGCCAGAGCGTGTCAAGAGAGCCATCTTGGAATATTTTGATCATCCGGGAAATCCTGGAAGAGGGACAAATCATATGGCGATGGATGCCTCTAGGATGGTGCTTGAGACAAGGATGAAGCTTGCCGGATTTTTTGACTGTGAGTTTCAGAAGGTAATCTTTACGAGCGGTGTGACAGAGAGTCTCAACATGGTGATTCGTGGATTGTTTGGACCAGAGGATCATATCATCACGACGTATCTGGAACACAACAGCGTTTTGCGCCCGCTGTATCGATTAAACTGTGAATTGTCCATCTCTGATGGATCGCTTCAAGAGATCAAAAAT
The DNA here is from genome assembly GCA_022788205.1 of Robinsoniella sp. Lineage (GTDB taxonomy): Bacteria > Bacillota > Clostridia > Lachnospirales > Lachnospiraceae > JAGZHZ01. The sequence goes on from JALEVQ010000077.1 coordinate 82,164, forward strand.
CTCGTCAGACACAATACAAAAGCGGTCATCATGAACCATGTCTCAAATGTCACAGGAGAGGTCAATCCGATCCGGGAGATCGGAAAATTTTGCAGGGAACATCAGATTCTGTTTATCGTGGATGCTGCACAGAGTGCAGGTCTGCTGCCCATCTCCATGAAAAAAGATTTCATAGATATTTTGTGTTTTACAGGACATAAAGGACTATGTGGGATGCAGGGAATCGGGGGCATCTGCATCGATGGTGACATTCAAATTTCGCCTCTGAAGGTGGGAGGGAGCGGTGTCCATTCTTTTGACAGAGAGCATCCTGCCCAATATCCGTCCGCACTGGAGGCGGGAACTTTAAATGTGCCTGGAATTATCAGCCTGAACCGGTCTCTGGATGAGATCAAAGAGAGAGGAATCGATCAGATTTTAAAGCATGAACAGCAGCTGGCGCAAGTGTTTTGCCGAGAGTTAGCATGCCTCGATCAGGTGACGGTTTATCGGAATCCAGACAAAGAACAGGTAGGGATTGTGTCGCTGAATATCAAGGGAATGGATGCTGGCTATGTCAGTGATGAGTTGTCACGCCGGTATCAGATCGAGACGCGGGCAGGAGCCCACTGTGCGCCGCTTGTGCACGAACATTACAAGACGCAGTCGATGGTGCGCTTCAGCTTTGGCATTCAAAATACAATCGAAGATGTGCAGCGGTGCTTTGAGGCACTTTGCAGGATCATAGAAGGAGAACAAGATGATTAAGGCAGTCGTAGGTGCCGGAGGCAAGACAACACTCATCAGGCGGCTGGCGCAGAGATATCTGGCAGAGGGACAGAAAGTTTTTGTGACGACTTCCACCCACATGTTGATCGAGGAAGATACGCTGCTGAGTGATGATGCGGATGAGATTATCCGAGAATTAGAAGAAAAACGGTACGTGATGGCGGGAGTCAGAGAAAACCAGAAAATCAGAGCGCTGTCTGTGGAGACTTACTATAAAGTCTGCCAGAGGGCAGATGTCGTACTGATTGAGGCGGATGGATCCAAACATATGCCGATCAAATTTCCCGCGCCTCATGAGCCGGTGATCTATGACAATGTCGATGAGATTATTGTGGTGTGTGGTTTGCATGCGATGGGGCAAAAGGCATGTAATGTGGCACAGAGATTGGAGCTGGTAAAAGAATGCCTGAAGATTGAGGACGACACACGGATCGATGCCGTTCATATACAAAAATTAGTAGAGAAAGGATATGTGAAGCCATTGAGAGAAAAATACCCGGAAAAAACGATCATGATAGAGCCAAATCATGACGATTCTCTGTACCAGAGAGCAGTCGCCAGCCTGCTTAAGGCTCAGATGGATGTCTCTCTTATCAGGGAAGAATGGTTTATGCCGCAGCCGCATCTGATTATCTGCGGTGGGGGTCATATCTCATGTGATCTGGTAAAGATTGCTTCCTGCCTGGATTTTCATATTAAGGTGATAGATGAAAGAGAAGAGTTTGCTACAGCGGAACGATTTCCGCTGGCGGATGAGGTGATCTGCGATACCTTTGATCATCTGGAACAGTATCTGGAACCGCAGGGATATTATGTAGTTGTCACACGCGGTCACAAAGATGATTTTCAGTGTGTCAAGACCATCCTGTCTCATTCCTATGAATATCTTGGCATGATCGGGAGCAAAAGAAAAGTTAAAAAAACATTTGAAGATCTCCAGAGAGAAGGAGCGACACAGGAACAGATCCAGACGATCCATGCACCGATTGGACTGGATATCAAGGCGATCACTCCGGCAGAGATTGCCGTGAGCATTTTGGCTGAAATTATTTCTGAGAAAAATGGAAAACAGAGTGCTTCTGCATCCAGAGAATTATTGGAGGTTCAGGAGCACGGAACGCTGTGCGTCATCATTGAGAAGACGGGATCCTCACCGAGAGGAGTGGGGAGCATGATGTTTGTCAGTGAAGAGAAAATCATCGGCAGTATCGGTGGAGGGCGCATTGAATTTGCTGCGATCGAGGAGGCAAAGAGACACCCGAAAGCAATGGTGAGGAGATACGAGCTGAACAATAAAGAAAGTGAAAACCTCGGAATGATCTGTGGGGGAAGCAATACTGTTTTATTCCTTCCGATATGACAAATGGACGGAAGGTGTTTTTTCCCAGTGCAGCAGGGTGAATTGATTTTTATGAAAACGGATCAAGCCTTCCTGCTGCATCAGACTTAATTCATGGGAGAGTGCACTGCGGTTTACACAGAGAAAGGCTGCCAGCTCTTCCCGTGAAAAAGGAATGGTGATGGTGTCCGTATTTCTCTTGTTTGCCTGCATCGTCAGGTAAGTGAGAATTCGCTCGCGCAATCCTTTTTTTGAGAGGATGGTGAGGCGGTATTCTTTTCGGATGTTGGCGTCAGAGATTAAGGTCAACAGGCGGTTTAACATGTCAAATCGATAGGGCTCCAGTCCTCTGCCAGGGTTCAACACCAGCTGTGCAGGGAAGAAAAATACCTGAGAGGCTGCTTCCGATATCGCATAGTAGGGTGAAATCTGAGTCCTTGTGCAGATAAGGTCTGCGCCGAGGATCTGTGGAGGATCCAGCACGTCCATGATGCTGAAGGTGCCGTCTATAAAAATATGCTCGATATGAATTTTACCTGTCAAGAGAATGCCAAAATGAGTCACTTGTTCATGCAGAGAGATGACAAGTGTCCCTTTTGGCAAATCTTTGATCAGACCATAAGGAACAATTTCTCTGGCAATGGTATCTGATGGAATGTCACAGAATAGGTTGCATTTCTTTAGTGATGTCAGCAATGGTTCCAACGGTTTTTCCCCTTTTCCCAAACAAATCTTTTCTTTTATCATACCAAAAAAAAGTTGTCAAAACAACTTATTTTGAAGCAAATTTCGCTTATAATCCATAGGGAAAGATGATGTTTTGCGGATTCCAGATGAGAAAATACATGACTTTTTCAACCTGGGATCAAAAGAATCGATGATTTATAGGAGGAAAACGAGAAGTATGAAAAAACGGATTGCACTTTTTGTTCTTTCCTGTATGGTACTGGGCACGATGACAGGCTGTGGGGACAAAAAAACAGAGGAGACAAACAAACAGACAGAAGAACAGGTAAGCGAGACAGAAACTAAGACGACGGAGACGGAAAAAGAGACAGAAAGCGAGACGACGGAGACGGAAGAAAAAACCGTTCAGGGAGATGAGGCAGAGACACAGGAGGTGGAACTGGTTGTATTCGCTGCGGCATCTATGACAGAAACCTTGACAGAGTTGGGCAACACTTATATGGAAAAAAATCCGAATGTGAAAGTGGTATTTAATTTTGATTCTTCCGGCACACTCAAGACACAGATTCAAGAGGGCGCAGACTGTGATATTTTCATCTCAGCAGGTCAGAAACAGATGGATCAGCTTGACATCGAGGCGGATGAGACGGTCAATACGGAGAAACTGGATTTTGTGCTGGATGGCACCCGCTTTGATATCTTAGAGAACAAAGTTGCGCTGGCTGTCCCAGAAGGAAATGAAGCGAATATTCAATCGTATGAGGACTTAAAAGCAGGTCTGGAAGATGGATCTATCATGCTTGCGATGGGAAATGTAGACGTTCCAGTGGGACAGTATACTCAGAAGATACTCGCTTATTTTGGTCTGGATGAGGAAAAACTGGCAGAGGCAGGGCACATTACATACGGCTCTAATGTCAAGGAAGTCACAACCCATGTCTCAGAAGCAGCGGTGGATTGTGGAATCATCTATGCTACAGATGCATTCTCGGCAGGGCTGACTGTGGTAGATACCGCTACCGCTGAAATGTGTGGACAGGTGATCTATCCGGCAGCAGTGTTGAATGTTTCAGAGCACACGGAAGAAGCGAAAGCATTTTTGGATTACCTGACACAAGATGAGGCAGATGCGGTGTTTGAGGCAGTTGGTTTCACACCGATTGCATAGAGAGTGTGCGAAGGGGAGGGTGATCCATGGATTGGTTTCCATTGATAAATTCCGTGAGAATCGCGGCGATCAGCACAGTCATCATATTTTTTGTGGGCATTTTTGCTGCGTATTATATTGCAAAAGCACCGCGCGCGATCAAAGGCGTTCTCGATGTCATTCTCACCTTGCCGCTGGTTTTGCCGCCCACGGTTGTGGGATATCTGCTGCTTCGTCTGCTTGGACCAAAGCGTATCATCGGTGCATGGTTTCTCAAAGTGTTTGACATCAAACTTACCATGACGTGGTGGTCCGGGATTTTTGCCACGACAGTTGTCATTTTCCCGCTGATGTACCGCACCGCACGCGGTGCGTTTGAATCGTTCGATGAAACGCTTGCCTACTCGGGACAGGCTCTTGGACTTTCGAATACGTATATTTTCTGGCGCATCCGCATGCCTTACTGTCGTCAGGGAATTCTTGCCGGGACAGTGCTGGCTTTTGCGAGAGCTTTAGGGGAATACGGGGCTACCAGCATGCTTGCCGGATATATCCCGGGACGCACAGCGACGATCTCCACAACAGTATATCAGCTCTGGCGGACAAACGATGATGCGCTTGCATTTAAGTGGGTATGTATCAACCTGGCGATTTCATTTGTCGTGCTTCTTGCCGTCAATATGCTGGAAAAGAAAAATAATGGAAAACCGGACCGCACAGCGCGAAAAAAGGCAGGAGTATGATATGGCATTGTTTTTAGATATCGAAAAAAAACTGGGAGTGTTTCAGCTAAAAGTCAAGTTTGAGGCGGCGGATGAGACGATGGCATTGCTTGGAGCATCAGGCTGCGGCAAGAGCATGACACTGAAATGCATTGCAGGAATTGAAAAACCAGATAAGGGAAAAATTATCGTAGATGGTGTGACTTTGTTTGATTCAGAAAAGAAAATCAATCTGACTCCTCAGGAGCGCAGAATGGGTCTGATGTTTCAAAATTATGCGCTGTTTCCGAACATGACCGTGTTCCAGAATATCAAAGCCGGGGCAAACAGAGAACGTGATCCGAAAAAAAGAAAAGAAGCTGTCTATGCCATCATGGAAAGATTCGCGATTGCACCACTTTGTGATCATTATCCCTCCCAGCTCTCAGGAGGTCAGCAGCAGCGTGTCGCACTGGCAAGAATTTTAGTCTCAAATCCGCGGGTTCTGCTTCTGGACGAGCCGTTTTCTGCGCTGGACAGCCATCTGCGATTTCGGCTAGAGCAGGAAGTACGCCAAGTGATCCGGACATTCGGGAAAACGGTGCTTTTGGTATCCCATGATCGCGATGAAGTGTTCCGCATGTCAGATAAGATTGCCGTTATGAACGATGGGGTGGTGGAGACTCTCGGCACAAAGCAAGAGGTATTTGCCAATCCACAGACAAAAAACGGGGCGATTTTGACCGGATGCAAAAATATATCGAGAATCAAAATGTTAGATGAGAATCATGTGGAGGCGCTTGACTGGGGCATCACAGTGAAAGTGCCGCGGCGGGCAGAGGGCATATCCTATATCGGGATACGAATGCACGATGTGTGTGGGGAGAAAGGAGAAAACGCTCATCGCTGCAAGGTAGTCGAGGAAATCGAGAATCCGTTTTCCTATACCGTCATGCTCAAGCCGGAAAATTCAGGGGAGAGTACGCCTCTGGGGTGGGAGATGGAAAAAGAATTATGGCAGCACATCCGCGCATCGTGCGTGGAAATCAGTCTGCCATGTGAAAAAATCCTGATGCTGAGAGAATAGCTGTCTTTTGAGGCATCAGAGTTGCAGAGAAAGCAGAAAGGATTTGTATATGAGAAAGATCAATGTGGAAAATGCGATAGGAATGACACTGTGTCATGATATCACAGAAATGCGCGATGGATTTAAAGGAGCCGCTTTTCGGCGTGGTCATGTCATAACAGAGGAAGATATCCCTAAACTTTTGGATCTGGGCAAAAAAACAGTGTTTATCTGGGAGGAAAATGCCGGAGAAATCCATGAAGAAGAGGCAGCGCTCAGAATGGCGGGGATGATACAGGTAGATGGAACTCATTACACGGCACCATCCGAAGGCAAAGTTCTGATGATGGCAGATGTGCGCGGAATGTTTCGGGTAGATACAGAACTTCTGAGAGAGATCAATGCGATCGGGGATCTGACTATTTCGTGTCTGCCGGATCACTATCCGGTGGAACAAGGTGCGCGCCTTGCGTCGATGAGGATTGTGCCTCTTGTCACAAAAGAAGAACAGATTATCAAGGCGGAAAAACTTTGTGCCGGGCGTAAGCTGATGGATCTGCGCCCTTATCAGCATCGAAAGGTAGGCGTGGTGATCACCGGGTCAGAGATTTATTCGGGGCGTATCAAAGACAAATTTGAGCCGGTTGTCCGCGCAAAACTGAGCCATTACCCGTGTGAAATCCTCGGAATTACAATCTGTGACGACAACTTAGATATGATTGTCGATGCGGCAAAAACTTACCTCGACCAGAAGGCAGATTTTCTGATTTTCACCGGCGGAATGTCGGTCGATCCGGATGATCTGACACCGACAGCGATCAGGCAGCTTGGAGCTGACATTATCACGCATGGAGTTCCATCACAGCCGGGAAATATGACCCTGGTTGCCTATCTCGAGGATGTGGCGATCCTAGGCGTGCCGGGTGCTGCGATCAGTATGCCGACCACGATCTTTGATGTGCTGCTTCCTCAAATCTTTGCAGGGGATAAATTGACAAAAGAAGATCTCATACGTCTGGGCGATGGAGGGCTGTGCCAGCTCTGCAAGACGTGCCATTTCCCGAATTGTTCCTTCGGCAGATATTGAGAAAGGAAATGCCGCCTGCGAGGCGGACTTTGATATAAAAAATGAACTGTGAAAGGATGACAGAAAATGAAGCAGGAGATGACAGCGACAATCAAAGCTGTCTGCATCAGCGAAAGAAAAGGTGAACAGAAGCATCCGGTAGATGAGATAAAATTGATACCTGACTATGGAATTCCGGGAGATGCGCACGCCGGAAACTGGCATCGCCAGGTCAGTCTGCTGGGAGTGGAGAGCGTCTTAAAAGTGCAAAGACATTTGGATTTTGAACTCCAGCCAGGGGCATTTGCGGAAAATATTCTCACGGAAGGTATTTGCCTCTATGAACTGCCGGTGGGGACAAAAGTGCAGATTGGATCTGCACTGTGTGAAGTCACACAGATCGGAAAAGAGTGCCACACAGACTGCGCGATACGAAAGATAGCAGGGGACTGTGTTATGCCGCGGGAGGGCATTTTTGTGAAGGTACTTGAAGAAGGAATGGCGAAAGCGGGAGAAGCGATCATAATAAACGGACATGGCGCCTGATGGCGTCACTATCAATTATAAGAGGAAAAAAGTGGAAGTTCGCACAAAAAAATACTAGAGTGAAACAGTCACTTCTTCACATACTAAAAATAAAAACGATGTGGACAAAGGATGTGAAAAAGTGACAAATGAACAGCGATATCGACGACTTTTATGGGTCTTGCTTGGAATAGGAATCTTTTTGTTTTTCTTTTGCTGTGTGCTGTTTTTCCATGAAAAGATTCCTGACCATATGAATCTAGTCCGGGGTGAGAGACAGACATTGGATTTTGATCTGCCTAAAGATACCATTGTCTATGAAGAGGCAGTGGAGGCGGATGCTTCAGGAAAGAGCAATATTCCAAGAGAAAATTTACACATCACAGCTGACAGTGTGATTGCAGACCAGACAGGAAATTATACGATTTCCTGCAAATTGTTTGGGTGGATCCCCATAAAATCCATACAGGTCAGCGTGGTGGAACAAAACTGGCTCTATCCCTGCGGAGATCCAGTCGGCATATATATGAAAACAGACGGGGTGCTTGTGGTGGGAACAGGGAGTATCGAAGGGATGGACGGAATTTCTTATGAGCCGGCGTACCATATTTTGCAGTCCGGTGATTATATCTTGGCAGCGAACGGCACAGAGACACCAAACAAAGAGATGCTGGTTCAAGTGATCCGGGAATCACAGGGAGAAACGGTGGCTTTGCGGGTGCGCAGAGGAGAGGAAGAGATAGAGATGGCAGTCCAGCCCGTGATGACGAGACAAGAAGAATACAAAATTGGTGTCTGGGTGCGCAGCGATACGCAGGGAATCGGAACGATGACGTATGTCGACAGCCAGGGACATTTCGGAGCGCTCGGTCATGGGATCAACGATATCGACACGAGTACACTTCTGGAATTAAAAAAAGGAACGCTCTATGGGGCATCGATCCGTTCCGTAGTCAAAGGAACAAAAGGTATGCCGGGCGAGCTTGCAGGTGTAATTCATTACAGGGATGATGCTGTCCTTGGCACCATCGAGCAAAACACAGAGACAGGGATTTTTGGAACACTTTCGTGTAACCTGGATTGTTTTCACCTGGAGGGACCGGTTGAGGTAGCATATAAGCAGGAAGTGCAGGAAGGACCAGCTGTGATACGCAGCTCTATCGATGGGACAATGAGAGAGTATGAGATCAGAATCGACAAAGTATATCTCAACAGCTCAGATGCCAACAAAGGGCTTGTGATCGAAGTGACGGATCCCGAATTGCTGGAGATGACAGGCGGAATTGTACAGGGGATGAGCGGCAGCCCGATTATTCAGGACGGGAAACTGGTGGGCGCAGTCACGCACGTGCTGGTGAATGACCCGACGAGGGGGTATGGGATTTTCATCGAAAATATGCTGGATGCAGCGGAGTAAATGCGATGCCGGAGGCGGAGCCTCCGGCATATTTACAGCTTATCTTTTTGAAACCGCTCCATATTCCCGCTTCATAGCATCGGTGGAAACCACCCATTGCTTGCCAAACTTACAAACGTCTATACCAATGACCAGTTTTCCGTAGAAAATCGCTTTTCTCAGGGTGCTTTCGTTCAGCCCCCACAGCTCTGTCGCATCGCTGAATGCCATCAACCCGTCAAACGGTGTTTTGACAACGGTACCGTTTTCCCACAGCTCGTCACAGGACAAATCCAGCTCATCGTCCCAAAGGATCCCATAGCCGCCTGTATCCACACTTGCGCAGGCGAACAGAGCCGGATCCTTTTGAAGTCGCCTGAAAACCGGAAGTTTCTCAAACAGCGGTTTTATATCATACACTTTGGTGACGCCTTCACTGAACTGGACATTCAGTTTGAAGTCGGAAATGGGAAAAACATTTTTGACCTTGTGGAACATACATACGCCTCCTTATTCCAACGGCGGGAGCTTCCGAAACTCTTGCGTCTCCCAGATTTCCTGTAAAGAATCTTTGTGAATAGAAAGCCATTCCCGCACCATTGTTAACGCTTTCGGGGGAAGATGCCCCTCCAGCACATCTCCTGTTATAAAGTCGATTGCAGCAACGTCATCATTATAAATTGCGTGGATGTGCGGCGGGTTGTGTTCACTTTGTAAAAAGTACATTCTGATAACGATTCCATAAAATCTTGACAACACCGGCATAGTGTTTCCCTCCCTTCTATGAATACGATATCACGGTATCGTGATGTTGTCAAGAGGATATAGTTTCCTAGAATGATTGGAGTGTTGTCCCTAATGACAATCACTCGTGTCGGGGAGTCCGATTTTGCAGAATGGAAAGCTGGTGGGAGCGGTGACACATGTGTTTGTCAATGATCCGACAAGAGGATATGGGATGTTTATCGAAAATATGCTGGAGCATTGAGCCGGGCAAAGTATGCTGATTTGTTGGTGTGATAAAAAACAGAATGATTGTAAAGCAGGCAAAGAGGTGAAGATGTCATTGAGTTGCCTGCTTTTTATGTGCAAAAAAGAAAGAATTATATTTATTTTAAAAACCACGCATTGCGTTTTTGCAAATAATGTGATATGTTTAATGAAACATTACATGGAGGTGTTCAGAAAAAATGGAATCTGCAGATAAAATACGGGGACTTAGGGAACAAACAGGAATGACCAGGAAAGATTTTTCGATACATATTGGGATTCCGCTGAGAACGATAGAGGATTGGGAGGCAGGACGTAGGAGACCGCCGGAATATATTCCACGGCTGATTGAGTATCAGCTGAAGTATGAAGAACTGATCGAAAAAAAGCAGAAGGAGGAGCAGAATGCAGAAAAATAATGAGATTGTCATTTTTGAAACGGAAGATAAGCAGGTGAAATTACCTGTAGCTGTGGATAATGAAACAGTATGGTTGACTCAGGCGCAAATGGTTGAGCTTTTTCAAAGGGATGTTTCAGTTATTTCCCGTCATATCAGAAATGTGTTTAAAGAAGATGAAGTAGAAGAAAAAAGCAATTTGCATTTTTTGCAAATTCCAAATTCAGATAAACCAGTAGCCTTTTACAGCCTCGATGTAATCATTTCCGTTGGTTATCGTGTGAAATCAAAACG
>JALEVQ010000091.1 GCA_022788205.1 Robinsoniella sp.
GCACGGTTCTCTAAGAAATATTTAAAATGGTCTACACATAGGGTTAGTATAGTAAATCGTATTCCAGAATGCAAGTCTTTTTATCTAACCAATTATGACAAAATTGTGAGATCCAGCTGTCATATATCATCATCCTGTTGCGCTACCCTTCACAGAACATCGTATTTTTTTAACAGTTCAATTCTTCGCTCACTGATCTTGATACTCTCCACTATCCACTGCCCTCTGTTTTCTGTCTTTCTGCGAAGAAACTTGATCCAGCGCTTCACCCAACATATCGGAAGAAGCCATGGCTTCTCCAGCAGTTCCGGATATCCCGACATCAGCTTTTTCTGACTTGGAAAAATCATCCGGATCCACTTTGCACCGGTTTTCCTGTTAGCACATTCTATGCTTATTACAGTCATGGTCCCTGCTATCTGCTGTGCCTGCGTTACATTCCCGAACGTTCCATTCTTCATCATCTCTGCCAGCAATTCTTCCACATAATGGCGTTCTTCAAGCGGAGTAAAGTGAAATCCGAGATATTGATTTCCTAAATGAATCAGATCAGAGAAAAATTTCTTTGCTCTCACCTTTTCCAGCATTTCCATCACATATACTATGTCAATCTCCAATTCATGTCTTTCATAATATAAAAGAACGTCCATCACCTGACGAATTCCAAATCCACACCCTAACATATGCTTAAATGTGTGCAGAATCAGGAACAAAAAATGATCCGTATCGTTCATTGTCCAGACAGTCGTTCCATCGATTGTCATCTTTTTCGGATGATCAAACACCTTTTGAAAGCAATCATTCATCCGATACAAGATGTCATTTTCCTTCCCAATTGGATTTGTATGTACTTCAACCGTCAGCCCGGAGCTACTCTGATAGAATGTAATTTCCTGTAACTCTTCCAGTTGATTTTCTGTAATTTCTTCCCGCTCCGGCACGAACCCCTGTGCTTCCATCACTGCCCTCGTCTGCTCAAAATCAGCTTTCCGAATCAGAATATCCTCATCCCCAGATGGGCGATGATCACACAGTTCCCCATACAACTGGCGACACACGATCCCCTTTATCACAATCGGGTGAATTTCAGCGTCCAAAAATCCCTGATACAGATTCAGAAACGCATCCGTTCTCTGCGCCTGCGCCGCCACTATTCCCATTACGCTTCCAAGATAAGCCTCAAATGCTGGTAATGCCAGAAACTCTTCCCTCTCACACAATTTTTCAAAAACCAACGGAAGCACATTGTGTGCCTGCGCCATCGCCAGGCATTCCATACACTTTTCATTTTCCAGTACTACAGCGGGCTTATTATGTATCGCTGCGTCCAATATTACTAAAAAAATCTCTGTTGTATTCATATTTTCTCCATAGTATATTCCATTTAAATCTGGCTTCAAACCAAGCACACTATCTCTGTTATACGGTTTTGCATAGCTCCTGTCAATACATATCACGCAAACCGACATGAAATCGGAGAACAAATTTCGTAGATCTTCTTTCCGTTTGAAATGATCATTATATCTTTTGCGTCTTGCAAATCAGACACCTCCGATTGTTTTTTAACAATTAAGATTGTTTTCCGCCACATAGTAACCAACACAAGGATATCCCTTTGAAAATTATTCATGTACATATTTAACCAAATATTCTGTATGATATCACATTTTTAGACAAAATTCAATCTCCTGCATCTGCTCTGTCAGCCTGGCTGCCAAACATATAATCGGTTTTTCTATTTCCATATTTCAGGATGAGTGTCACATCCGCTACAGACATTGAAAAAGCCGCTGCGGTTTTCTTTCTCAGTCCACAAACGGCTTTTTCTGAATGATCTCTTCTTCTCTATATTTTTTATTCCTGGGTGATCTTCTCCCCGCCGCGCACCTTCGCCATCAGTTCTTTTGCATGGTCCACCGTAGTGTCATCTGGCACCATGACATATGCATACTGATTCATAGAGTAAGGCTGCTGGGAGTCACCGGTTCCGTCTACGCTATAGCTCACCACATTCCAGGAACCGCCTTCTGAAAGCTGCTGCTGACACAGGCTGGCAATCTCATCGTAGGAAAGATTGGTTTCGAAACATCCCTCCACGCTGGAAAGAATAGAAGAATAATTCTTCAGCAGTTCCGGTGACAATATTTTATCTATGACACCTTTGATCACTGCCATCTGGTTCTTTCCTCTCTGACGGTCTCCCGAGGCAAAGGCATAACGCTCTCTTGCAAAAGCAAGCGCCGCTTCTCCGTCCACAACGTTTTCACCCTTATCAAAGTGATGGGCATCAGTATCAAAATCATACTCGGAATTGACGGTGATTCCTCCCAGGGCATCAATAATCTTGATAAAGCCATCAAAGTTCAGGCGTATATAATTGTTGATATCGATGTCATACAACATTCCCAGCGTATCCATGCAGACACTGATTCCATAAATTCCCGCATGTGTCAGTTTATCCGGAACTCCATTCGAAATGGAGAGCGGTACAAAATAATCACGCGGTGTGGAAACAAGTAAAATCTGTCTCGTAGCCGTATTGACCGTCGCAATAATATTGACATCACTTCGGCTCTTTGCCACGATTCCGCCCCGGTTGTCAATACCACTGATCAAAATCGTATAGACCTTTTCTTCTTTCACAGAAGTACCCTGTGAGGAAGTGCTGCTGTTCTCGCTGATCTTGATACTTTCACTGTCATTGCTGCTATTCTTGTCAGTATCGCTCTTACTGCTATTGCCGCTGTTCTCGTTACTGTCGCTACCACTATTTGTCTCATTCACACTCTTATCATTATCGGGACTGGTATCGTTATTGGTGCTGTCAGTATTACTGGTACTATCACTGTCGTTACTGCCGGTACTCTGAGTGCTGCTGTTGCCAGACTCTTCTGTCTGACGGAAACTTTGGCTCTCAGTTCTCGTAGAAGCCTTCGTCTCAATCACGGTCTCAATATTTTTTGTGTCAATCTGACGGATTTT
>JALEVQ010000002.1 GCA_022788205.1 Robinsoniella sp.
ACTTTCTTTAAGTTATCTTCTGAAGTGTAGGCCAGTGTTGCCTGCAGTTTTTCAGAGATATCATCATCTTCACACTCGATCGGTGCGGTGGTGATTTCCTGCTCTGCTGTCGCCTGCTCTGTAGTCTCTGCTGCAAACACGCATCCTACGGACATTACACTCAGGCAGCTCGCCAGACCTAATCCTAAAAATACTTTTCTAAGTTTTCCTGTCATCTGATCCACCTCACTTAAACCGTGCCATGTTTTTTGTTCGGACGATCTTCTCTCTTGGTAAATAACATTTCAAAAGCACCGATGATATATTTTCTCGTGTCTTCTGCCTCGATGATAGTGTCTACATAGCCTCTCTTTGCAGCTGCCATTGCGCTGGACTGGAGAGCGGCGTACTCTGCTGCTTTCTCATTGATTACAGAGACCTCTGCACCTTCATACATAATCTTTGCCGCAAGTTTTGCATCCATCATACCGATCTGTGCATCGCTCCATGCGAATGTCAGATCTGCGCCGATTGCCTTGCTGTTCATTGCAACATAAGCACTTCCAAAAGCAGATCCTGTGATCAGATTTACCTTCGGAACAGTTGCGTTTGCGAAAGCATAAGTAAGCTCAGACACTGCACTTGCAATACTTCTCTCGGAGTGCATATTTGCCTTAAATCCTGTCACATTTGTCACGGACAGAACCGGGATATTGAAAGCGTCACAGAATTTCACAAATTTCGCAGCTTTCTTTGCTCCCTTTGTTGTCAGCACAGCATCAAATTTCTCAGCTACATTGCCCTCTTCGTCGCAGAGTTCTGTGCGGTTTGCCACTGCGCCGACGGTCACTCCGTTCAGACGGATAAATCCTGTCACCATCTCTTTTGCATAATTTTTCTTTGACTCGAAAAATACGTTGTCATCGGAGATTGTGGATAACAAAATGGATGTGTCGCCGATTGCATTTTCCAGATCTTTGCAGACGCGGTTCAGATCGTCTTCACACTCCTCATAGGACATATCATCCTCATTGTTTGCAGGAATCATGCAGATCAGCTGACGGATCTGGTCTAATACTTCTTCTTCACTTCCTGTGACATCAACCAGTCCTGTTTCCTCGCTCTGGAATTTGGCAGAAGCTGTATCACATTTGGATACGTTATTTCCATCCAGCGCGTTTGGAGAGTTCACAAAAAGTTTCGCCTTTTTGTCCTCCATGAAAGTAAAGTCTGTCAATCCAGGTACCAGGGCAAGTCCGCCGCCGCAATTTCCAAAAATTGCTGTGATCTGCGGAATCACACCACTTGCCAGAACCTGCTTCATGTAGATCTCTCCGAATGCATTCAGTGCATCGGTTGCTTCCTGAAGTCTCAGTCCTGCACAGTCGATCAGTCCGATCACTGGAGCACCCATCTTCATTGCCAGATCATACAGTCCTGCGATTTTCTTTGCGTGCATCTCACCGATTGTTCCGCCCAGTACGGATGCATCCTGGCTGTAAACATAAACCAGATTTCCATCGATGATACCATAGCCAGTGATGACACCGTCTGATGGTGTTTCATTTTGCTGCATGTTGAAATCAGTACTTCTGGCAGTTACATATCCGCCGATTTCAACAAAACTGTTTGAGTCAAGCAAAGATTCAATTCTTTTGCTCGCTAAGCTTTGTGCTGTATTGCTCATTCTTTCAGCCCTCCATTTATCATATTAATAAAATCTTAAAACAAATTTCTGCCAATTATAATTGTATCTTGTTTTGCGAAAATTGGCAAGAGGTTTTGTCTCTATTTTAACAAAAGCCGACAAAAAATAGAAGCCCAAAAAATTTTTTTTTGCCTCTTCTTCTCCGACCCTATCTGTCAAAAGTTCTGCACCTGAAAAAGTGCCTGCATTTTCATCCATATTTGAGCTATTATAATTGAGAGAAAAATCCGTTTCTTCTATAATATATATTTATGCAAAATTATGATTAAATTTAAATTAAGATATTTAACACAATCACGGAATTATTTTTATATTTTGGTCAGGTTTACGGAAATTTTAAAATAGAAGTCGAAAAATCGAAAGACATATTTGTGGTATTTGTATATAATGTGGTTACTGGTAATCGAAAGGGGGAAAATTGAAAATGAATAAAAATAAAAAGATTGCCCGTAAAGTGTTAACAGCAGTTCTCACCACTTCCATGGTAATGACGGCTGGAAGCAGCGTATTTGCAGCTGGTCCTGGCGCTGTCACAACCACTGATGTATCAGAGCAGGAGATCGCAAGCGCAAAGGTTTCTCTGCAGTTGGCTACTGAGAGTGCTGTTCTTCTTGAGAACAACAATAATGTACTTCCTATCGCCCAGGGTGGTGACATCGCTCTGTATGGAATCGGTGCTGTTCAGACCATCAAAGGTGGTACTGGATCAGGAGCTGTCAATAACCGTATTGTTTATCCAGACGGAAGCAAAGTAGATGGCGTTGCTATCGCTTCTTCTGTGTTAGATGGTTTCAACAATGCAGGATATCATGTCATCACAGAGGATTATCTCCATGCTATCGACGAGGCAAGTCCTATGGTGACAAGCGGAATGGGAAGATCCAATCTCGCTGAAGACACCATGCTGACAGCCGCACAGGTTGATGCCGATGCCGCACAGACTGACACTGCTATCTATGTAGTGCGCAGAAACGCTGGCGAAGGTGCTGACCGTACTCCTACAAAGGGAGATTATTATTTAAGTGATATTGAGCTTGCGAACATTCAGCTTTTAAGTTCTAAATTCGATAAATGTATTGTCGTCCTCAACGTAGTAAGTCTTGACTCCAGCTGGTTCAAGGATTCCGGCGCAGACGGACTGATTTTGATGGGCAACATGGGTATGTTATCTGGCGATGCCATCGTTCAGGTTCTGAATGGAACTACGACACCTTCCGGTAAATTAGTTGACACCTGGGCATCCGACATCACAGATTATCCATCTACCGAATACTTTGCAGCAATCAACGAAAACGATCCTTACTCTTCTTACATTGAGTATTACAATGAAGATATCTATGTAGGATATCGTTATTTCGATACCTTTGCACCTGAGAAAGTCAACTATCCATTCGGATATGGTCTTTCTTATACTACTT
Organism: Robinsoniella sp.; assembly: GCA_022788205.1. GTDB lineage: Bacteria > Bacillota > Clostridia > Lachnospirales > Lachnospiraceae > JAGZHZ01. The sequence goes on from JALEVQ010000002.1 coordinate 3,106, forward strand.
TCGATGTGAAGACCGATGATGTGACCGTCGACGCAGACAAAGTAAATGTCACCGTTACTGTCACAAACACAGGCGACACCTACAACGGAAAAGAAGTTGTTGAGATTTACTTCTCAGCTCCAGACGGAGAGCTTGACAAACCGTATCAGGAACTTGCCGCTTACAGCAAGACAGACGAACTTGCACCAGGCGAGTCCCAGACCATGACCATTAGCTTCAAGACAGACGATATGTCTTCCTACAGTGAAGCTCGCGCCGCTTACATCATGGAAGCTGGCGATTATATCATCCGTGTCGGCAACAGCTCCCGCAACACAGAGCCTGCCGCTGTGATCACTCTGGACAAGACCGTTGTCACAGAGCAGCTTACAAACCAGATGAGCGTTGACCGTGACGGTGCAAACATCGGCGGATCTGACAACTCCAACGGCGCAGGTCGTGGAACGCCTCCATACAATCAGAAGATTGACATCGACTCTGAGACAAATGTGGAAAACTTTAACAAACTGCGCGAGGCATTCAAGGAAGCTGGCATCTCCGCAGAAGCTTACAACGACGGAAAGACAACTGAAAATGCAATCGCTCTTTCACTCGATGGAGCATCCATCGAGAACACAGAGAGTGTCTATCCAGAACTTGCTGAAGGCGAGACACATGAAGATGTCAATGTTTACATTTCTGCCACAACAGAAGAGGTAGATGTGAACGGATATAACTATGAAACCAACATCGACTACAATGTAACGCCTGTATATTATGATGCGGACGGAAATGAGACATCTGAGAAACCGGCTGAGCTGAAGAACTTCCGCGTAAAGAGCGGCAGCGAAGAAGACGGCACAGCAGAATACTACACACTCCTTGATGTATATAACGGTGTTCTGACTATGGAACAGTTTGTTTCCGGTATGACCATCGAAGAACTTGCAAATATGGTTGAAGGTGGAAACAAATCTCCAAATGCTGACGGACAGTCTGCAGGCGGTACTTCCCCAAGCACAAGATATATCGATGACGAGACTGCACAGGAAATTGATAACCGTTGGGTTCGCGGAGAAGCAGGCGAGACCTGTGGTCTCTATATCAAAGACCGTCTGATTCCTAACACGACAAATGCGGATGGACCTGCTGGTCTGCGTGTAACACAGGAATACGACGAAGATGGAACAACCTACTATCAGTTCTGTACTGCATATCCGGCTGGACAGAATGTGGCGCAGACATGGAACGCAGATGCTGCTTATGAGATGGGTGTATCTGTCGGCAAAGATATGGTAGATGCCGGTGTAAATATCTGGTTAGCTCCTGGTATGAACATTCACCGCAATCCTCTGTGCGGACGTAACTTTGAGTATCACTCAGAAGATCCTCTGTTAAGCGGTACCATCGCTGGATATAAGACACTTGGTGTTCAGTCTAACCCGGGAGTCGGCGTAAGCATCAAACACTTCGCTGCAAACAGCCAGGAGACAACACGTAATGCAAGTAACAGTGTTATGTCCGAGAGAGCTCTGCGTGAGATCTACCTCAAAGGATTTGAGTACGCTGTAAAGATCTCCAAACCGATGACCGTTATGGCTTCCTACAACGAGATCAACAATGTGCCAGCATCCAACGACTATGAACTTCTGGAGAATATCCTTCGTAAAGAGTGGGGCTTCGACGGTCTGGTTATGACAGACTGGGGCGGATCTGGCGGATATTCCGATGCACGTGCTATGCATGCCGGCAATGACCTGATCTGCGCTGGTAAGACCGTGTCCAACATCACAGGTTACATTGCAGACGCTGCACCTGCAATCGAAGTAGACGAAAACGGAATCGCTACAGACGGCGGATATCCATATGTCAACAAGACAACGCGTGCAAGCGGAACAACCGTTACTTATACAACTGTTACTCAGTGGGGTGACTACACACCAGATGCTGAGAATGGTCTGGATTATGCCGTTGTGACCACCTCTGACTTATTCGACTGCGAGACACGTCCTGTTCGTCTGTACAAGGATGAGGCTGGAACATACTACACCGCATCTCCACAGGGTGTTGCTACATCTCAGGAAGTTCAGGAATGGACCATCCGTGAACTGTTAGACGGCAAGGATATCGACGGAACACATCTTGCTGGAATGGTTGACGCAGGAACAGCAAGCTATACAGAGGAAGACGGAACTGTGACCATCACCTACAAGCTGTCCAAGCTGTCTGCAAAAGATAACGTAAGCACAGGACATCAGACACCAAGCACAACCGATATCTTTGGCAATCCAGATGAGAACACCTTGACACTGGGCGATCTTCAGAAGAGTGTGATCCACATCCTGAACGTTGTCATGGAGACAAACAACTTTGCAGATCTGGTTGGCATCGAAGCTACTTCTTACACGGGTGTCCGTGAAGATCAGTTACAGTCTTATATCGATGTTGTAAAAGAAGAGATCGTGAAATAATCTTTGCCATTTCTTTCAATTCTATACAGCGATTGTGGAACATAAAATTTCCATCGCAGAAAGCAGCGCAGATCACATTTTTTGTGATCTACGCTGCTTTTCTATCTTTTCTTTTTCTCTTGTCTCTTTTTATTCTTTTCCGTTCCAGCAGTAGGTGCACAGTTTGCACGGCGCAATGCCCACTGACTGTATCATATCATCGAGACGGTGATATCTCAGGGATGAGAAATTCAGTTTCTTTCCGATGGTTTCCACCATATCATGATATTTTGCTGACTCTGGATTTGCGTACTCTTCCAGTGAATAATTTGTGTTGGCACCCTCCATCTCTTTGATCACCTTTCTCGTAATCAGCTCCATCTCAGAAGTGGATCTGGAGAAATTCAGATACTTACATCCGTATAACAGAGGAGGACATGCCGGTCGAATGTGTACTTCTCTTGCACCACTCTGATACAGGAATTCTGTCGTCTCACGAAGCTGTGTGCCGCGCACGATAGAATCATCGATCAAAATCATGCTCTTATCCTTGATCAGCTGATGAACCGGTATCAATTTCATCTTAGCGATCAGATTTCTCTTGCTCTGGATCGTCGGCATAAAAGATCTCGGCCAAGTTGGAGTATATTTGATAAATGGTCTGGAAAATGGAATTCCGGATTCATTTGCGTATCCAATCGCATGAGGTGTACCGGAATCTGGCACTCCCGCGACAATATCTGGCTTAATATGATCACGCTTTGCCAGCAAAGCTCCACAATGGTAACGCATCTCCTCGACAGCAACGCCCTCGTAAGATGAAGATGGATAACCATAGTACACCCATAAGAACGTACAGATCTTCATCTGCTCTCCAGGCTTCGCCAGCGTTGTCACTGCTTCCGGTGTCATCACGACAATCTCTCCAGGTCCCAACTCTTTGTAGTCTGTATATCCCAGATTCAGGTAGGAAAATGACTCGAACGCCGCACAGAATGCTCCCTCTTTCTCTCCAATCACAACCGGTGTTCTTCCGAACTTGTCACGCGCAGCATAAATTCCCTTTGGTGTCAGCAAAAGCATCGTCATAGAGCCTTGGATCAGATCCTGTGCATACTGGATTCCCTCAACCAGATTTTCTTTCTGATTGATGATCGCTGCCACCAACTCTGTCGCATTGATGTCCCCACCGCTCATCTCCAGGAAATGTGTGTGTCCTGACTTAAAAATAGTATTGACAATTGCATCCACGTTGTTAATCTTTCCTACGGTTGTAATTGCATACGTTCCGTGATGAGAACGGACAATCAAAGGCTGTGGTTCGTAATCTGAGATACATCCGATTCCCATGTAGCCTTTCATTTCATTTGCTTCTTTTTCAAACTTTGTCCGGAAAGGAGAATTCTCAATGTTATGGATCGCTCTGTCAAATCCATTTTCTCCGTATACGGCAAGACCGCCTCTTCTCGTCCCTAGATGAGAGTGATAATCTGTACCGAAAAACAAGTCAAACACACAATCTTTTTTCGATGCCACCGCAAAAAATCCGCCCATTCTTTTTCCTCCATTACTGTTCTTTCCATTTGTCTTTTTCCATTATCTCGCAAGCAGATAAAACGCTTCCGTCGGATCTGCGCCACATTTCTGCAATTTCTCAGAAACTGCTTATGCGCACCTATTATATCATAAATTTAGAGTTCGTATAGCCCTTTTTTTACTTTCCTGTCTTAAATTTCACGTCTTTTCGCCATTCATCGTCAGAAAAGAATCCAAAATTTGACTGAGACACCATGAGAAATCAATTTTTTCTACCTTTTCTGCCGTCACGATCAAATCCTGTTTCCACGTCACACCGTCCACCATGTAGCGCACACTTCCCACTGTCATCCCTGCCTCGATTGGTGCTCTGAGAGAATTCATCATCTCCAGGACACGCTCCACTTTCTCATCTTTTCTCATCAAAAGACCATCTTTTCCATATCCGCTCTGATCTTCTATCAAAATTGGCTGTGTCAAGACACTTTTCTCGAACCCTCTGCCCTGTCCCTCGCTCACCGGAATCGCCGGAATTTCGATCTCTGTCTTCTGTGTGAAACTGCGGTACTCATAATGATCGAGTCCATACTGCATCAATTTTCTTGTGTCACTCCATTTGTAAGAACGATTGTTAGGCCATCCACAGCCTAGAAGCGCGACGACAAACGTTCTGTCATCTCTCCTAAGCGCCCCGACATAACAGTAGCCCGCCGCTGAGGTAAATCCTGTCTTGCCAGAGATTGCTCCCTCCATCATATTCAAAAAGGCGTTGTGATTGGTACAGGTAAAACTTCTTGTTCCGTCCAGAGTGGAGAAAGTATAGGAATCTGTCCCTGTCACCTCCAAAAATTCCTCTTTTTTTGGTGATTCACTGATACAATATACCATCACGCGTGCCAGATCCTTTGCTGTCGTCGCGTGAATGCCCTGTTCGTCCTCCCCGTCAAGCCCATTCGGAGTCACATAATGGGTGTCCTCGCATCCAATCTTCTTTGCCTTCTCATTCATCATAGCCGCAAATTCTTCTACGCTTCCTCCCACATGTTCGGCGATTGCGACCGCAGTGTCATTGTGACTCTCCAACATCAGCGAGTACAGCAGATCCTTCAGACGATATTGTTCCCCTTGCGTCATATTCAGCTGCACATCCGGCATAGATTGTGCGTACGCTGATACTTCTACAATCTCGTCCAGATCGCTGTTCTCCAGTGCCAGAATACAAGTCATGATTTTGGTCGTGCTTGCCATCGGGCGCACTTCCCCGCCATTTTTCTCATACAATACACGCCCACTGTCACCATCCATGAGAACGGCACTGATCGCATAGAGTTCCCTATTTAAAGTCTCCACCTGTTCCTGGACGGATGTCTTTTCCTCCTCTTCAAAGGCTGTCTCCTGAAGAATCTGCGGTGTCTGCTGCTCATCAGCGGAGACATAGGTATGTAGCATCATCAAGATTGCCACTGCCATTGCCACGGATTTTTTCCATTTTCCCATACTTTCTCACTTCCTTCTGGTGTTACTGTATGAGTCACCCATCCAAAAAAGAACTGTGATAGCCCTTAAATCCCCTCTTTCTGACCTGCGCTGCGCACATTTCTCTTAAACTCCAATCTGCATTTTTTCTTTTTTCAGAAAGGTCACAGATAATTTCTCGAAAATCTCTCCTGCGTGACATCTTCTTGTCCATCGATCTCCCAGTAACTCTCGATCATCTTCACAGTCTCGGGTACGCAGTTCTTCATCTGTCTGATCAGCTCGCGCGTGCTTTCTTCACACCGTGCGCTGCGTCTTTTCTCCATCAATCTTCCTCTGATTTCCTCGTCAGCCCCTGTCACTTTCATTCCCAATAAAAGCATCGTTCTTTTCCATTCACTGCTGCAAATCGTCAGGTTTGTGTAAAATTTCATATTTCTAAGACAAGTCAAGATCGTCTTCTTATCCATCCCCTCAAGCACAGATGCGATCACTTGTGCATCTTTTGCATTCCTCTTTACCGTGGATGACGGGCGAAAATGTATCGGATCTTTATGTGTCTTTTCCATCAAGACATGATCGAGATCCGTCTCAATCTCTGCATGACTGCTTCCCGTTTTTTTCATATAATCACTGACCAGAGGATGACACACACTGTCCAGCATAAAATGGCAGATAAAACCTGTGATATACACCAGGAGTGACTCCTGCTCTGTCTCCTGATATTGTCTCTTTGCACGCTGAAAAAATTCCAGAGCAGATTCTCTGTGCATCTTATGTCCCAGCCCATTTACACGATTCTTCTCAAATGGTCGATAATAAAATAGAATATCCGGTCCATGCAGCCCGATCTCATACAGATTTTTGTCCGCACGGATTTTTTTCTGCAACTCTTCTGTCAATTGTTGGTAAACAAGTGTTCCAAAAATATGATGTGTATATGTTGTCGGCATTTTTTTGCCCTCCTGCTGTTTTTTAAAGATCCAATTTCATCTGAACCTCTGCTTCTGCCTCCGCTTTAAAATCTTCCACCTGTACCGGGCTGAGCACTGGCAGATCCGCTAAAGATTGAACACCGAAATGGCGCAAAAATTCTTCCGTCGTCCCGAACAGAATCGGTTTTCCCGGTGCGTCCAGTCTTCCCAGTTCCTGAATCAGATTATAATCCAGCAATTTATTGATTGCATGGTCGCACTTTACACCGCGAATTTTCTCTATCTCAAGCCGTGTGACGGGCTGCTTGTACGCAATGATCGCAAGGGTCTCAAGCATCACATCGCTGAGCACCGCCTTTTTGGGCTGCTTTGCGATGCGGATCAGGTATTCAAAATACTCCGTTTTCGTACAGAGCTGGTAGGCATTCTCCAGCTCCAGAATACGGATACCACGGTCCTCTGCCTGATACTGATCCATCATGAGAACGATCATCTTTCTCGTGGTCTCTTCATCTTGCTCAATCGCCTCAGCAATCTTTTTCAGCTCCACAGAATCACCCATTGCAAATAAAATTGCCTCAATTGCTGCCTGCATCTTCTTGATTTCCAATTTTCTCCCCCCTCGTTTCTTCTCTCGCTGTAATCAAAATATCGTCAAATGTGTGTTCCTGAACAATCGTGATCTTTCCCATCTTCATCAACTCCAAAATCGCCAGAAAGGTCACGATCACCTGTGTCTTTCCCTTGCCCTTTTTTCGCCCCAAGAGATTGCGAAAGCTGCATGTCTTTCTCTCCCAGACATATTCCAGCACATCTTCCATCTTTTCTTCGAGACTGATCTCTTCCTTCTCGATCTTTCCAAAGCGGCTTCGGATCGGGTCAATTCTCGATTCCTGTTTTCGCATGATCTCCTGAAAGATCTGGTGCAGTTTTGCCAACGTCAAATCTCCCAACAGTTCCTCCATATCGACGGGTGTCTCATATTCCAACACTTCCTGTGGAATCGTCGGCTTTTTGAACATGGCAAGCTCTGCTTCCTTTTGGCGGTCTCTCAGCTCGTACGACATAAACTTGTACATCTTATATTCCAACAACTGCTCTACCAGCTCGGAGCGTGGATCCTCTGTCTCCTCCTCTGTCTCTTCCCGCGGCAGCAGCATCCTTGCTTTAATGTCGAGCAGCGTTGCCGCCATCACCAGAAATTCACTCATGACATTTAAATCCTGTTCTTTCATCTGATGAAGATATTCCATATACTGATCTGTAATCTGGGCAATCGGGATATCATAGATATTGACTTTGTTGCGATCAATCAGATGCAGCAGAAGGTCCAGAGGACCTTCAAAATTCTGCAGCTTCACCGGTATTCCCATTGTTTTCTCTCCTTATCCGCGTTTCTTTTTCTTCCATTTCACTGTCCTCTTCTCCAGCACAGCCTCTCCCTGCTCATTTGTGAGTTCTATCCATACCATCTCAATCGGATTGAAAATGCGGATAGGGATCGTGTGAGAGCCAAGCCCAGCGCTGACAATCATTGTGCTTTTGTTTTCCTCATAGCGCCCTCTGTCATATTTTGGAAAAAGACGCATCTGCGGGCTGATGACTCCTCCAATTCCGGGGATTCTCACCATCCCCCCATGAAGATGACCGGCACATACAAGATCCGCGCCCCATCTGGCATAGACCGGAAAAAACATAGGATTATGCGCCAAAAGAATCGAGAACGTATCTCTGTCTTTTTTTCCCAATTTCTTTTCTAACTCCTGAAGCATCAATTTCATCCGTCCACCGTTTCGCTTAAAATATTTCTGCTCCAGTTCCAGTCCATACAGGCTGATCGCCATTCCATGGATTCTCACTTTTTCTTTTTCATTCTCTAAAAGATGAATCCCTTTTTCTCTGAGGAAATGACTGTACTCTTCATAGAGATTCCCGTAGATTTCCGGTTTTTCTCTCATGCGATGTTCGTGATTTCCATTTGCATAGTAAATTGGGTATCGCTCGCCCAGTTTCTCCATCAGTTTTTCTGCCACTGACAGATCGCTCTTCGGCTCTCCCACAATCAAATCTCCCGCCACCAGCACAAGATCAGGATGAAAATTTTCGATTTTTTCAATCAAAAACTGATTTTCCTTTCCGATCTGATTGTTGTGCAAATCCGCAAGAAGCGCTATGCGTACCGGTTTCTCCAGATGATATTTTTCTGGATCTATCCATATTCTGTATAATACCTCTCTCATCTTTCCCATCGCAATCACCCTATTTTTTCTTGTATAATTCTTTTACCTATCTTATCTTTTTTCTTTTCCAAATTCAAGTCAAAACAATGATCCTTCTTTTCTTTCTATTTCTCTGCTACTTTTATAACAGCCACCCCTGTGCCGCTTTCTTTAGGTAGTCAACATATCCTGCCTCTCTGACACTCTCGCTTGCCACAATCGGAACACTTCCAATCTTTTTTCCGTTCAATAGATACGATAATGTTCCGACCTCCTGCCCGCTTTCAATCGGTGCCTTCAAATCTGCCTTCCACTCGATCTGTTTTTCGATGCCCTGAAAGCTTTCATTGGATGTGCTGAGATAGGAAAATGTGTCTCCATACTGACACAATACTGTGTCCTTCACCCCTTTTGCAATCTCCACCTCTCCAAGCTCCGGTGGATTGTCATCGCGATAGAGGGAGCAGATCCCAAATCCATACATCAAAAGTGTCGCTGCATCGTTGAATCTGGTCTTGCTGTCTGGACCTGCCATAATCACGCTGATCAGATCGATCCCGTTTCTCGTCGCTGTGGCAGACAGGCAAAACTTTGCCAAGCTTGTGCTGCCGGTCTTCAATCCGGTACACCCTTCAAAACTTCTGAGCAGCTTATTCGTGTTGGTAAGCCCAAATTCACTGCTCCCATTCCTCGTGACATGTGTAATGTTTTCCATCCAAATCCCAGAATATTCAAAAATCTTCGGATAATTTACCGTCAACTGCCGTGTCATAATCGCAATATCTCGTGCGGAAGTATAGTGATCCATCGAGTCTGTCAACCCACAGCAATCCACAAAATGGGTATTCTCCATCCCTAGCTCTGCTGCTCGCTCATTCATCTGCGCGACAAAGGCTTCCTCTGTCCCCGCGATATGCTCTGCCATCGTCACCGCCGCATCATTCCCTGAGGCAATCACGATACACTTAATCAAAGTCTCTACCGTCTGGCGCTCCCCTTCCTCTAAGTACACCTGAGATCCGCCCATAGATTTGGCGTGAGCACTCGTGACAGCTTCCTCCTCCATAGAAATTTTTCCTTCTTCCAGAGCCTCAAAGATTAATAGCAGTGTCATCACCTTTGTCACACTTGCCGGGTGCCTTCTCGTATCCGCATCTTTTTCATACAAAATCGTTCCTGTAGATACTTCCATCAAGATTGCAGATGGAGAAGTGATCTCCACTTCCCCCTGCGCGCGCACCGTCATGCTGCACGAAAAAACCATCGCCACAATCAGTATCCAGCAAAGCCATCTCCTCATCCTTACTCCCTCCTACTCTTCTCCCCAGAATTACCGCCGAATCTAGTGTCCGCGCAGACAGGTGCGCAAGCGCCCTGTCTGCCGTCCACTGAGACTGGGCTTTTATACTAAACGGATATGACGCCTGGCGGCGTCATCACTAATCATAAAAGCCCACCGGATTGCTCCGTGCCTGAGGCACTCTCGCAATCCTACCTCGTATTCGCATATCGCCCCGCTCTTTTCAATCGCGTAGCTTTTATGCTCATACGGGTTAGCGTCTCTAGTGTCCGCGCAGACAGATGCGCAAGCGCCCTGTCTGCCGTCCACTGAGACTGGGCTTTTATACTAAATATATATCACATCTAAAAGGGAATATGACCTGTGCAGGACAGAAAAAAAATCCCTGGCACTGACCAGGGATTTTTATTCACATACGCCGCGATCCTGAAAGTGACCGCTCATTTTTAAGTTACGAATTAGTTGAACTTACGTTTACGAGCAGCTTCAGATTTTTTCTTACGTCTAACGCTTGGCTTTTCGTAATGCTCTCTCTTACGAATTTCCTGCTGAATACCAGCTTTTGCGCAGTTTCTTTTGAAACGGCGTAAAGCGCTATCTAAAGTCTCGTTATCTTTTACGATTACATTTGACATAGTCTCACACCTAACCTCCCTCCAGTTGTAGATTGTGCAAACACAACTGTATGGGTATTTTTATTGCACTATCTAACATTATACCAGATTTTTTCTGTTCGTCAATAGTTTTTCATAAAATTGTATGATTTTCTTTCTCCGCCGGGCATGAGCCATCCATTTTTGACAGCAGGCTGCGTTTGACAAAAGCAAACGCAACCTGTGGATTTTTCATATCGTTCTTACTGAATCTGGCTCTCTGCCACTTCTTTTGCCTTTGCAAGCGCTGCGTCGACTCCGTCCGGATTCTTTCCTCCGGCCTGTGCCATGTTCGGGCGTCCACCGCCGCCTCCGCCTACCAGTGCGGCGATTCCTTTGATCAGATTTCCTGCATGTGCGCCTCTCTTCATCGCATCGTCAGTTGCCATCGCAAGCAGGCTTACTTTTCCGTCTTTCACAGACGCAAGCACCACGATTCCGCTTCCCAGCTTCTCTTTGAGCTGATCTCCAAGATCACGCAGTCCATTCATATCTACATCTGCCACTTTTGCAGCGAGAAGTTTTACGCCTTTGATTTCTACTACCTGATCCATCACATCGCCCAGCGCATCTTTTGCCAGCTTGCTCTTCAGGGACTCATTTTCACTCTGAACAGCTTTCAACTCTGCCATCAAGTGCTGCAGTTTCTCTAACAGAGTTGCCGGTGTTGCCTTCACAATCTTAGCTGCCTCTGCAAGCTCATTCTCTGCACTCTTATAGTATTCAAAAACACCTTTTCCGGTCAGTGCCTCGATGCGGCGCACGCCTGCTGCGATTCCTGCCTCAGACACAATCTTGAACGTTGTGATAACACCTGTGTTTGCCACATGAGTACCACCGCAAAGCTCTTTCGAGAAATCTCCCATAGAAACAACGCGGACATCGTTCTCATATTTCTCTCCAAATAAAGCCATCGCACCTGTCTTCTTCGCATCCTCCAGTTTCATCACCTGAGTCACAACGGAAAGATTTTTGGCGATCTCTTCATTGACAATTGCCTCTGTCTTTGCAATCTCCTCCGGTGTCATTGCCTGGAAGTGGGCAAAGTCAAAACGCAGTCTGTCCGGTGTCACCAGGGAACCTTTCTGCTCAACGTGAGATCCAAGGACTTCTTTCAGTGCCTTCTGAAGCAGATGCGTCGCACTGTGATTCTTGCAGGTGTCGGCTCTCTTCTCTGGATCAACAGAAAGAGTTACCTCATCCCCTACTTTAAACATTCCCTTTTCTACATATCCGACATGACCGATCTTTCCACCGAGCAGTTTGATCGTGTCTTCCACAACAAACGTTCCGCCGCTCGTCTCAATCACACCGGTATCTCCCTGCTGACCACCCATCGTCGCATAGAACGGTGTCTGGTCTACAAGGATCGTTCCCTTCTGTCCGTCAGACAATGCTTCTGTCAATTCTGTCTCTGTTGTCAGGACTGTGATTTTGGAAGTATAGGTCAGATGGTCATATCCCACAAACTCACTTGTGATGGTCGCTGGAATCTCATCATAGACAGTCGCGTCAGCGCCCATGTAGTTTGTCACGCCTCTGGCTTTTCTTGCCTTCTCTCTCTGCTCCTCCATCTCAGCCTTAAATCCAGCCTCATCGATCGTGTATCCCTTTTCTTCCAAGATCTCTTTTGTCAAATCAAGCGGGAATCCATATGTATCATATAAGGTAAATGCGTTCTTTCCAGTCAGCTCTTTTTCCCCATTTTTTGCCATCTCTGCTTCCATCTCGTTCAGGATACCCAGACCCTGATCAATGGTTCTGTTGAATTTATCTTCTTCCTGTGTCAGAACTTTAAAGATAAACTCTCTCTTTTCTTCCAATTCCGGATATCCATCTTTCGAGCCTTCGATCACAGTCTTGCTCAGCTCAGCAAGGAACTTTCCTTCGATTCCAAGCAGACGTCCATGACGTGCGGCACGGCGGATCAGACGGCGCAGCACATATCCTCTTCCCTCATTTGAAGGCATAATTCCATCTGAAATCATGAATGTTGCCGAACGGATATGGTCTGTGATCACACGGATTGAAACATCTTTTTCATGGCATGTCTTATATTCCGTCTTTGCAAATTCACAGACACGATTGCGCAGTGACTCCAGCGTGTCAATATCAAAGATAGAATCCACATCCTGAACAACGGTTGCCAGTCGCTCAAGACCCATACCGGTATCAATGTTCTTCTGTTTCAGCGTCTCATAGTTTCCCTCTCCGTCGTTTTCAAACTGTGTAAACACGTTGTTCCAGATTTCGATATAGCGATCACAATCACATCCTACGGTACATCCCGGTTTTCCACATCCATATTTTTCTCCGCGGTCGTAATAGATCTCAGAACATGGACCACATGGACCTGCGCCGTGCTCCCAGAAATTATCTTCTTTTCCAAAGCGGAAAATACGCTCTGCCGGAACACCGATCTCTTTGTTCCAGATATCAAACGCCTCATCATCATCCAGATATACAGACGGATACAGGCGATCCGGATCCATTCCGACTACCTGAGTCAAAAACTCCCAAGACCATGCAATCGCCTCATGTTTGAAATAATCTCCAAAAGAGAAGTTTCCAAGCATCTCAAAAAATGTGCCATGGCGCGCTGTCTTTCCAATATTCTCAATATCGCCGGTGCGGATACATTTCTGGCATGTCGCTACTCTCGTTCTCGGCGGCACTTCCGCTCCTGTAAAATATGGCTTCAATGGTGCCATACCCGCATTAATCAGTAATAAGCTTTTGTCATTGTGCGGTACAAGGGAAAAGCTTTTCATTACTAAATGTCCCTTACTCTCAAAGAAGTCCAAAAACATCTGTCGTAATTCGTTTACACCGTATTTTTTCACAACATTTCCTCCAAATTTATTCATTAATTTTTATTTTTAGCCGCCATATAGGCGGCAAGGTTTACTTTCAAATATCAATCCTTTGTTTTCTCTGTCACGGAATGATTCGGCATGCATAGACTGCATTGAGCGCAGAAATATCATCGATCGTGATGCCGACTCCTCCGCCCTTGGCATGGATCATCTTGCCGTCACCGATATACATCGTCACATGACCGATATAAAATTGTGGTTTTCCTTCGCCTTTGATGCGCTCCGACTCGCTTTCTGATTCTGACTCAGACTGTGACTCCGACTCGCTCTCTGACTCAGATTCTGACTCAGATTCTGACTGTGATTCACTCTCTGACTCGAGTTCCGACTGTCTCTGTGTCTTTTGCGGTTTCTTCACCGGCTCGGTCTCTGGCTTTGTCGGCGCTTCTGTCTGGTCACTCTCCGGCTCCGTCGGTGCTTCCGTCTGATCGCTCTCTGGCTCTGTCGGCGCTTCCGTCTGATCGCTCTCTGGCTCCGTCGGTGCTTCTGTCTGATCACTCTCTGACTCTGTCGGCGCTTCCGTCTGATCACTCTCTGGCTGCGCCGATCCTTCCGTCTGATCCGTCACCGGCTCTGTCGATCCCTCTGATATCGGCTCTGTCAGCACCTCAGATTCCGGAATCGTCTCCGGGATCTCACTGACAGGCAAAAATTCACTCTCCTGCTCTGCAAATTCTTCTGCCATCGAAACTTCCATCACAGTTTCTTGTACCTGGGCAGTGGCAATTCCCATCGTGGCAAGTACCTTCTGAATATCCTCCTGTGATGGATCTGCGTACGGATACTGCTCATCATACTGTCCCGTGGCAGGATTCGGCATTGCCGTGACGTAGAATAAAAGATCTCCCGGCTGTAAATCACTCATCGATACCGGCGTCCCGACAACCGCCTGAGACGCTGCTGTCCTCGGCAGCCCATAACCAAACTTCGCATAGACTGCCTGCACAAAACCAGAACAGTCCACACCGCCGCTCAGACTTGTCCCACCCCAGACATAAGGCGTTCCCAAAAATCTGCGCGCATATGCGACCAGTTTCTCCCCGAGAGGAATCTCTTTTTCTTCGAAATCCACCTCAAACTCGGTCGTCCTGCCATCCACATACCACACGGAATCATCCATCAAAGACAAAAGCTGCGCCGTCTTTGCATCCGAAAATGTGGTCACTTGATAGATCCCATCCGGTAAGTTTTCTGCCGTCACACAGTCTGCACTCTGAAATCCTAAGATACTGTCCTCATCCGTCACTTCCAGATAGAGACTCTCTGACGCTAAAGCATAGCGTCCTGCGTTTTTTTCAAATACTACTTCATCTGCCCGGACGTATCCGGACAGTCCATCTTTCTGCACAAGAACCCAGAAATTGTTTTCCTGGTCCAGCTCGGTATATAAGGTTGTGTTTCCGTAGGAAAGAATATCGTTTTTCTGAAGCTGTGCGATCGCATGGACTCCTGGCTGTTCATACATGGTACAGCCATCCTCCGCGCTCACAATCGCAATGCGCATCGTAGGAGCATAATCCTCTTTCGATGCAGCAGCGGTCCAGACAGCATCTCCTCCATAGAGAGATACTGTCACCGCTGCCAACGTACAGCACAAAAAAACTGACAAACTCTTAATCCTGCTTTTTCTATACATTCTTGTTTTTTGCATCCTTTCTGTCGCGCAGCATCTTACCCACTTTGATGCCGCCAAGAGCAACTGCTGCGATACAGATCATCTCAATAACACTCTGTATAAAAACTCCCAGAAATTCCATAAAATACCTCCTTTTATTCTGCTTTTATCTGATGGTATCCTTTCTTTCCCTTCTTAATCAATAATACTCCATCCTCATTCAAATCAGCAGTTGTAAATTTCTTGTCAAATTCTGTCACTTTGATATCATTTACTGTGATACCGCCCTGTAAGATTAATCTTCTTCCTTCTGATCGTGTGGCTGCGAGCTTTGTGTCCACCAGCAGTGTAATCAAGTCTTTTCCCTCATCCATCTCTGCCTTCGCATAAACCGTTGTAGGAATATCCCCGGATTTTCCTCCTGCCGCAAACAGTGCTCTTGCCGCCTCCTGGGCTTTCTTTGCCGCTTCTTCGCCGTGGACAATCTTTGTCGTCTCATAAGCAAGCACTTCTTTTGCCTGGTTGATCTCAGAGCCCTCCAGGGCACCCAGCCTTCTGACCTCATCCATCGGCAAAAATGTCAGCAGCGCAAGACACTCTTCCACTTTGACATCCTCAATATTTCTCCAGTACTGATAAAACTCATACGGTGAAGTCTTCGCAGGATCCAGCCATACAGCACCCTTCATTGTCTTGCCCATCTTGATTCCTTCACTCGTCGTCAACAGTTTAAATGTCAGACCATAAGCAGGTTTCTGCTCTTTTCGTCTGATCAGATCCACACCACCTAAGATGTTCGACCACTGGTCATTTCCACCCATCTCCAGAGTACAGCCATACATCTGGTTCAACTTCAGGAAATCATATGACTGCATCAGCATATAGTTAAACTCAAAGAACGTCAGTCCCTTCTCCATTCTCTGCTTGTAGCACTCTGCTGTCAGCATCTTGTTTACGGAAAAATGGACTCCTACCTCACGCAGGAACTCTACGTAGTTCAAATCCAAAAGCCAGTCTGCATTGTTGGCGATGATTGCCTTGTCATTGTCAAAATCAATGAATTTAGACAGCTGTCTGTGGAAGCATTCTGCGTTATGATTGATCGTCTCTCTCGTCATCATGGTGCGCATATCGGATTTTCCGGAAGGATCGCCGATCATCGTTGTGCCGCCTCCCAAAAGAGCGATCGGTCTGTGTCCGGCTTTCTGCATATGCATCATCGCCATGATAGTCAGGAAATGTCCCGCCGTCAGGCTGTCCGCTGTCGCGTCAAAGCCGATATAAAACGTCACCTTTTCCTTTCCCAACAGTTCCCTGATCTCCTCCTCGTGAGTCGCCTGTTCAATAAATCCTCTCTCTTTCAAAATATCATATACATTCGTTGACATTTCTGATTCCTCCTATTTCCCTGTTTTTTATTCTAACATACCCGTTTTTTCAGGTCAAGCTTACGAAAGCACATGCACAAAAAAATCCCATCCTTTTCTAAAAAAGGACGGGAATGATCTCCGTGTTACCACCTTTGTTCGCAGGCAGCTCACGCTGTCCGCCTCATGAAGTACCATCATACTCCTGCACGCTAACGGTTGCCATCCGTCGCAGCCTACTTCGTCTTGCCGGTTCGGTGCGAAGCTCAAAGAGGTATTCACAAAAAGTGTAGAATGTGCCTCTCATCTGCCGGCTGCTTTCTGTTTTCTACATTCTGATTGCTACTTGTTCTTATCATCGCTTTTTGATATTAGACTTTCTCATTATAAGCCCGGTTTTTTTATTTGTCAACCACTATATCTTCGATCAAATCAGTGCCGTCAGCCGCTGAAGTGGCAAGCTGATCACACCGTTCATTCTGCGGATGACCGTCATGCCCTTTCACCCAGATGAACGTCACCTGATGCGGTGCTTTTGCCTTCAAAAGTCGTTTCCACAGATCAATGTTTTTGACAGGCTCATTTTTTCCTCTCGTCCATCCCTTTCTGATCCATCCCTCAATCCAGTGCTGATTGAATGCGTCAACCAGATACTTGGAATCTGAGTAAAGCTCCACCTGACACGGTCTGTTTAATGCTTCCAGTCCCACGATTGCCGCCATCAGCTCCATACGGTTGTTTGTTGTCCTCTTGTAACCTTGACTGTATTCTCTGCGATGCTCCTGCCCTTTCGCATCGACACACGTCAAAATAGTTCCATATCCGCCGGGACCATCCGGGTTTCCTCTTGCTGCTCCATCTGTATAAATTTTTACCAACATATCTGCTCCTGTCTTCTCTCTCCATTTTGTTGAGGCATCATTCCCCGCTTATATTTCTCATGCCTCTGCGTCATAGAACCGAAACATTCCCTTTATGAACTTAAATGCCATTCTCCTGTCTCTAAGAACTGCTGTGCTGCCTGCTCAGCATGTGCGATGATGGTCTTATCATATCCCATGATGCCCAGCAGTTTGATTGCATTGCGTGATGTCGCCCTGCCTGGATACAGAAGATAGTTAAAGGTAATATCATTCTCTTTTACTTCCTCCTGGAAATGATAATTGTCGTACTCCTTTTCCAGCAGATGTGTCAGCTCTACATCATGCGTTGCCGCAAAACAGATGACATCTTTTCGTGCCATACTCTTTAAAATCTGGGAGGATGCCGCAATCCGCTCTACCGTATTTGTTCCTCTGAGCACTTCATCCACAAAACAAAGTACAGGAATTTCTCCCCCGAATGCGTCCAGAATTCTCTTGAGAGACTTGATCTCTACAATGTAATAGCTCTCCTGACCGACCAAATCGTCGCGCAGTGCCATCGAAGAGTAGATTCGGAAGAAGCTGGCCTCATACTTGCCTGCCATGCAGGTGTGAACTGTCTGCGCCAAAATCGCATTGATTGCCACTGTTTTCAGGAAAGTGGATTTTCCTGAGGCATTCGATCCTGTCAGAAGAATCCCTCTTTCTGCTGTGATCGAGTTTTTGACCGGTTTCTGAAGCATCGGATGATACACATCTTCGATCTTTAAATATCCTTGCGTGCTGTGTCTCAAAACCGGAACGGTGTAGTCTGAAATCATAGTGCGGAAAGAAGCAACCGCCGCCATACTCTCAAGAAGACCGATCGTCTCCGTCATCTCCTCGAAAGCACCCATGTGATCTTTCAGCTCTTTGATCACCTGCGGAAACTGAATTAAATCCAAATGAAATACATAATTGAGATATTCGATGAAAATCGTTTCAAGTCCTCCGCCGACCGCACTGCCTGCCACAAAAAAATATGCTTTTTTCTTAAAATTTCCAAACTTCTTTCTGCTTTCACGGAGAGTGGAAAAATAAGACTCCAACTCCTTGATCGGGAGTTTTTCTACTTTCTCACAAAACTTCAGCATATTCAAAAGACAGCTGCACGAAGACACATACGGCTCAATCTTCCGCTTCTCCCCATAGTATGTCCCCATGCTCACGGAAAACATAACGATCACCGCCAGAATTCCAAGCTGCGCCTGAACAAAAAGCAGTCCCACTGCACCAAGCATCAACACATCATTCAGATAATGCTTCCACGGTGTCTTGATCTCAAGATCCGCAAGATTGTAGATATAATCAAACACAGAATAGCGCCCTGTCTTTCCAATCTCAGCGCAGAGCTCTAAAAACTGTTCGCGTTCTTTTTCATGTGTGGAAAAATACTGAATCAGCCGCTCTCTCTCGTCCAGTTTCTCCTCCGAAAACTCCGGTCTTCGCAGCAGATTGTACAGACTGCTCTCTCCGATTGCGGACCAAGTGTGATTCATCATCCGAAAAACAGAATCCATATCCAGATCATTCCAGGTAATATCATCGATTGCATGATCCATATCACCCTTCTGCCAGAAATAATGACTGATATTCTCATATTCTGTCAGGTCATAGTCCCGCTCTGGAAGTTTTCCAAAGTTTCTGTGTATCAGTGTTTTTCTCAATTTTCGGTTTTTATAGGTCTGATATATAGCAAAGATCAAAAAAACAAAAAAGCCAACCAGAACAATTCCGGTTGTTCCAATCGTCTCATTCATATCAGATCAGCACCCCCTTTTTTGTTTCTTTCCGCTGAAGATTTCATTCACTCAGAGAATCTCTCTGATCTTTTCTACCACTTCACGCGCTTTTTTGTGTTCTTCTCCGCTTGCGGTCACTCCCACAACTACATTTTCTTTCTTCGCGATACCTGGAAAATAGAAATCACATTTTGTCTTATCACTGCATACATTGACGATAATCCCCATGCATTTGCAGACGCTATAGATATCATTGTTTGTCTTTGTATCATTCGTGGCTGCAATCACAAGGTAGGCATCATACAAATCCTCGCGCTCATATTTTTTCTTTAAAATAGTAATCTTGCCTTCTTGTTCCATACCAAGAAGTTCCTGGTTTACCTCAGGTGCAATCACAACCAGATGATCTGTAAATTCTGTCAGAGATCTTATTCTGCGCTTTGCAATCGTTCCCGCACCGACTACAATCACTTTCTTATCTGACAAATCTACAAACATAGGAAAGTATGGTTTTTTTCTCATATCTTTTTCTCCTCGTTCACCAATTTTTTCACATTTTATGATACCACAAGATAATTGAAAATCAACCTATAATTTTCTCCCCCTTATATTCAGTCTGCATCAAGAAAACATTGGGAGGATATTGTGTATACTATCGTCCGTTTTCAATATCATACTGTGACTCCTGGCTGGTCACAGTGCAAAAAAAGATAAAGGTCGACAATTTCATTTTTCTATATTATAATTTAACCCGAGTAACAAAACAGGAAGATAAATCTATACGATCTAATTTTCCTGACTATGAGAAAACAATAGAAGGAGATTTAGTATGAGTTTCGAATTTTTAAAGAAACTGCCTACCCCAAAGGAAATCCGCGAACAATATCCGGTTCCTGAAAAAGTGGCAGCCATCAAAAAAGAGCGTGATCTCGAGATAAAAAAAGTAATCACCGGAGAATCCGATAAGTTTCTTGTCATCATCGGTCCATGTTCTGCAGATAACGAGGAGGCTGTATGTGAATATGTCAATCGCCTTGCGAAGGTTCAGGACAAGGTTGGCGATAAACTTTTGCTGATTCCCCGCATCTACACAAATAAGCCTCGCACCACTGGCGAGGGATATAAAGGCATTCTCCATCAGCCTGATCCGGAGAAAAAACCAGATCTGCTCGCCGGTTTGATTGCGATCCGTAAGCTCCACCTGCGTGCTGTGGAAGAGACTGGTCTGACGACCGCTGACGAGATGCTCTACCCGGAAAATTATCGGTATCTGTCTGACATTCTTGCCTATGTCGCTATCGGAGCACGCTCCGTGGAAAATCAGCAGCACCGCCTCACTGTCAGCGGAATGGATGTCCCTGCCGGGATGAAAAATCCGACCAGCGGTGATCTGTCTGTCATGCTGAATTCTGTCATTGCTGCACAGCACCCTCACAGCTTTATCTACCGCAACTGGGAGGTTCAGACTACTGGAAATCCTCTCGCCCACGTCATTCTGCGCGGTGCAGTCAATAAACATGGAAATTGTATCCCAAACTATCACTACGAAGATCTGATCCATGTGATCGATATGTATACCCAGAAACAGCTTGCAAATCCTGCGATCATCGTGGATGCAAACCATTCCAATTCTAACAAACAATATTTAGAGCAGATCCGCATTGTGAAGGAAGTGCTCCACAGCCGCAATGTTAACCCGCACATCAAACCTTTCGTAAAAGGTGTGATGATCGAAAGCTATCTGGAACCTGGAAACCAAAAGATCGGATGCGGTACACATGTCTATGGAAAATCCATCACGGATCCATGTCTTGGCTGGGCAGACTCCGAAGAATTGCTCTACGATATCTATCGCCAATGTTGATTGATCTGTGACAAGCGTAAGCTCCACAATCGATCTTATACCACAAGTGCTTCTGTACGAAAATCGCAGGATCTTTGTACAGAAGCACTTTTTTCGCCGTATCGGCGACATACTTTTATTTTCTTGGATGTGTTTTCGCATATACTTCCTTGAGACGATTGGAAGCAAGATTCATATAGACTTGTGTGGTAGAGATGTCGGAGTGACCAAGCATTTCCTGCACAGATTTCAAGTCTGCCCCGTTTTGAACCAGATGAGCCGCAAACGAATGACGTAGAGTATGCGGAGTGATATCCGTGCGGATATCTGCCTTCTGCGCATACTGTTTGATCAGCTTCCAAAATCCTTGCCTGCTCATCGGTTTCCCAGAACAATTGGTAAACAAGTTTTCCGTCTGTTCATTCTTCACCAAAAGATGACGCGCACCGTTCAGATAAAGCTCCAATGCTTTTTTTGCCTCCGAGCCGAATGGAATGACCCGCTCCTTGACCCCGTCACGGCAGATCACATAATTGAGATTCACATTCACATCCGTCACTTTCAGAGAGATCAGTTCCGTCACTCTCATGCCGGTGGCATACAACAGCTCCATCATTGCCTTATCTCTGATTTCTTTCGGATGTTCTTTGCCCGGCTGCTCTAACAGCCTTGCCACCTCCTCCATCGTCAAAATTCCCGGTGCTTTTCTCTCCACATGCGGCGGCTTTAACCATTCGGATGGATCCTCCTGTATGGTTCGCTGTCTCCATTCATATTGAAAAAACGCTCGAATCGAAGCGATGTTTCTGGAGACGGTGGCTGGAGACAATCCCTGTCTTTCCAGATATAGAATATAAGAGTTTAAGTTTGTTCCCGTAATCTGCCCGATCTTCTCTATTCCATGTTCCCTCAAAAAACATTCTAATTTTTTCAGATCTCTCTCGTAGGATTTCACCGTACTTTCGGATGCGTTTTTCACTTCGATCAAATATGTGGTAAACTTTCGTATCTCTGTCTCCATGTTTTTTCTCCTTACCGTGTAGGCGTTCTTCTCAAATCAAAATTTATGATATTATTATACTCAATTTTGCTCAAAAGTAAAGCGACATTCCGCATCCTCCTTCCCTACCCCGGTGCGCCAAAAATCCCCGCAAAAAAGTGACAACGATTTACCGTACACTCGCCGTCTTGCAAATCTCTACATTTTCTTCAGCACATACTGCAAAACAGCCGGACTTACATAGCTCTCCAAAATCATACCAAGCAAGAAAAAAAGCAGGGCAATAGTTAAAACGGTTCCATATTTCCAGTCAATCTCTCTTCTTCCGTAAACCCAGCGCATATTTCTTCTTTTCTGTCCTTTCTCGCAGACTTCTTCCAAAAGAAATGTCATAACCGGTCCATAGATAAAAATCTGAGGAATCACAGAAACTGCTGCAACCAGAATTCCCCTCCCTCCCATACGAAGCAAAGCCGTCATCACAAGAATTCCCGCTGTATATCCCAGATATCCGCTATACAGCATTGCAAAGACAATCCCCGCAGATGTCAGTCCCATTAGCCAGATCGCGGCAATGCTCCTGATTCGCTTTCGGCAGACGAAAAAAAATACCTGATCACAATCTACCGCCAAATTCTGATACTGTGTGAAAAAGTAGTTGCTGAACAGCCCTGACCTCTCGATATATGTATTTCCAAGCACATTGATAAACACTACTCCAAAAAATACACCCACCAAGAATGATATCAAGAGATATCCCATATTCTTTTTCTTCATCTTCTCTATCCATCTGTCTTTTCTCCTAAATCTATGACAAAAAGAGAGGGAAGATTCTACCTTTCCCTCTCCTTCTCTGTCCCATAAAAAAATCCCATGTGGCTGCATAAATAAAAAATTTATACAGCCGCATGAGATTTGATATTTCCTATGTGAAATTACTTCGCATAATCGACTACACGGCTCTCGCGAATGACACTGATCTTGATCTGACCTGGATATTCCAATTCTGCCTCGATCTGCTTTGAAATATCTCTCGCCAGCAATACCATATCCGCATCGCTCACCTGTTCCGGAACTACCATGATGCGAATCTCTCTTCCTGCCTGAATAGCAAAGGACTTGTCCACCCCTTTGAAGGAGTTTGTGATATCTTCTAACTGTTTCAGTCTGTTTGTGTATGTCTCCAATGTTTCTCTTCTGGCACCCGGACGCGCAGCTGAGATCGTATCGGCCGCCTGTACAATACATGCGATCAACGATTCCGGCTCCACATCGCCATGATGTGCCTCCACCGCATTGACAACAATCGGGGATTCCTTATATTTCTTACACAGATCTGCACCGATCTGAATATGGGATCCTTCCATTTCATGGTCAATCGATTTTCCTATATCATGCAATAAACCAGCACGTTTTGCCATTCTGACATCAACTCCGATCTCCCCGGCAAGTAACCCAGATAACTGTGCCACTTCGATCGAATGTTTCAATGCATTCTGTCCGTAACTGGTTCTAAATTTCATTCTTCCAAGCAGACGTACCAACTCCGGATGAATTCCGTGAACACCAACTTCCAATGTTGCTGCTTCTCCTTCTTCCCGGATCATTGTATCTACTTCCTTCTGTGCTTTTTCAACCATTTCCTCTATTCTTGCCGGATGGATTCTTCCGTCCACAATCAGTTTTTCCAGTGCAATTCTTGCAACTTCTCTTCGGATCGGGTCAAAACCTGACAAAATTACTGCTTCCGGTGTATCATCAATAATGAGATCCACACCTGTCATCGTCTCAAGAGTTCGAATGTTTCTTCCCTCTCGCCCGATGATTCTTCCCTTCATCTCATCATTTGGAAGCTGAACTACAGAGATTGTCGTTTCTGCAACATGATCTGCTGCACATTTCTGAATAGCGGTCACCACGTATTCTTTTGCCTTTTTGTTTGCATCTTCCCTCGCTTTACTCTCGAGTTCTTTATACAACTTGGCAGTGTCAATCTTGACTTCGTCTTCTACAGTTTTTAAAAGATATTCTTTTGCTTGTTCGGAGGTTAGGCCTGAGATTCGCTCCAGTTCCTGCACTCTCTTCTCGTGAAGTTCCTCAATTTCACTACTTTTCTTCTTTAACTCTTCTTCCTTTGCTGCTATTCCCGTCTCACGTCTCTCGATCGCATCCGCCTTTTTGTCGATAGATTCCTCCTTCGATAAAACGCGCTTCTCATAGCGCTGCAACTCCGCTCTCCGTTCTCTCGTTTCCTTATCCAATTCATTTTTTGTTTTCAAGGACTCTTCCTTTACTTCCAGCAAAGCTTCCCGCTTTTTCGTCTCTGCAACCTTTAATGCGTCGTCTATTATCTTTCTGGCCTTTTCATCAGCACTGCCGATTTTTGCTTCAACTCCCTTTTTGTAGTGGGAAATGGAAACCAGATAAGTAACAGGCGCAACTATAATCATCGTGAGCAGAACAGCAATTAATACCATTACTGCACTCGGCACAGGAGCACCTCCTTATTTAATTTTCATTGTACAAATACAACAACTAAATTTTATACTGTTTTAGAGTTATTGTCAAGTAAATCTGCATACACTTCCCCAAAAGGCAGCTCTTTTGTCATATCTTCTATACCGTCCGTCATCTCATTCC
>JALEVQ010000038.1 GCA_022788205.1 Robinsoniella sp.
GAAAAAGGGCTGAGCCAGCAGGCTCTGGCAGATAAGCTTGAGATCAGCCAGCAGTCCGTTTATAAATACGAAAATCAGATTACAGAACCAAATATTGATATGTTAAAGCACATTGCCGATTTCTTTGATGTTTCCATCGACTATCTGACCGGCAATTCTTCGTGTGCCCACAGGATTGAGAAGGTACAGGAGACGGAACTGAATGCGGAGGAATTGTCCCTGATTCAGAAGTACCGTTCCCTTCCGGTATCCTCACGACAGGTTTTACAGCAGCTCACCGATGACATGCTGCAGCATTTGTCTTCGTAGGTCGCTGCTGTTTTCTCGTTCTGCTCTGAATCGCTACACTTTTTCATTATGATAGCACAGTGCATAGACACAACCTGTCCAAGTAGATTATTTTTTTCACTTTTTATACGACCTCCACAGCATCCCCCTGGCTCCGCAGCCACATTTTAATGCCCGTTCCGAATATCTCTGCGCTGATCAAATATTTGCCGTCTTCTTCTTTGAGGATCTTTGCCGTCGGCAGACGGTCGAGGACTGCTTCCACACTGAGCCCCTTATACCAGAATACTGTTTTTTGGATGCTTTGTGGAGACGAGTTATATAAATTTCTGAAATTACTCAATAGACTTTCTCCAATGCAGAAAAGAAAAATATTGCCAGCAATAGAAAATATGGTATTAGCAGCTAATACATAAAAAAGACCGGAGCAAAATGTCCGATCTTCTTTTTAATCATTCTTGTCAAAAGGTGTAATTTTGTTTTTTTCTTTTAAACGCTCTAAAAGATCATTAGGAATATCTTTGCCTTCGGCAAGGAGAAGTCGGATCTGAAGCTCGTCTTCATCCTCGTGCTCATTATCACCATCAAAGCGAGAAGAACTGATGCCAACTGATTCTAAAATAGCAGCTTTTCGGAGACGCTCCTCCAACTCTTCTTTGGTAACAGGAATTTGAGAATCCATAATATGAGGTTTGCTGGGCTTTTCAATTTTATCGAACAGAGAAGTAATGGTCAGGGTAGCATTCATATTATCGACCTCCTTTATGATATGATAATCCGATTTTCTCACAGGTTTTTAATAACTCTTTCATTGCCATAGTGCCATTATTGGTATAATCTTTATATTTATCCATAGCAAGATCATGGTAATAAGAAAGAGCCTCATGACTGTTAAAAGTCGGGCATTTCACTAAGGTGTAAACGCTTCCGTCGTTTCCAACCACAGTCATGGCGTATAGCGATTCATTGCTGCAAAAAGTTTTAAAATCCACACCCGAGAAAGTACCGGTACTTGGATGATTGTGAATAAAGAGAAGCGTATTTTTTCTGTTTCCTTTAAGAGCAATATATGCATCAGGATTCTTTCTTGTCTCTACTTCATTAGAATCTCCAAGAATGGTCCATGTCATCCATTCAATAATATCGACCATTATGCCCACTTCATTCGAATCATTTAATTCCATAGAAGTAAG
The DNA here is from genome assembly GCA_022788205.1 of Robinsoniella sp. Lineage (GTDB taxonomy): Bacteria > Bacillota > Clostridia > Lachnospirales > Lachnospiraceae > JAGZHZ01. The sequence continues at coordinate 1,482 of JALEVQ010000038.1, forward strand.
AAGAAGTCTTTTATGCATATTTTGGATAAACAGATCCTCTTCCCCGGTAAAACCATCAATATGTACAAGCGGCACTTTATCAATGGCGATTTGCGTGATTTTGATTGGGCGATTTCTTCTTTTCTGTTCAAATGTTTCTGTCAAGTGCACTTCCTCGCTTGTGATCTTTTGAATGATTATACATCAAAAACGTTAAATTTTCCACCACAAAAAATATGTGTAATTTTATACGACCTCCACAGCATCCCCCTGGCTCCGCAGCCACATTTCAATGCCCGTTCCGAATGTCTCTGCGCTGATCAGATATTTGCCATCTTCTTCCTTGAGGATCTTTGCCGTTGGCAGACGGTCGAGGACTGCTTCCACACTGAGCCCCTTATACCAGAATACTGTTTTTTGGATGCGCCCGCCGTACATGAACTGGATTTTCTTGCGGTACTCTCCTTCTTCGAAACGATCCCGGTAAGGGATTTTGAAATGTTCATCCAGTACGTGAATCTCTGCAATGCGGTCGATCCGGTAGATTGTCGGATACATATCATTTTTGACCATAAACTCTTTTTCCTTGTCAATGTTTTCAATGTAGGCGGCAAGATAAAAATAAAATTCTGAGAACATGATGGCCTGCGGCTGGACTTTTCGCTTTACGGTCTCATGGTTCTTTGTCTTTTCATAGGTGATCTCTATGTAACGGGATTCCAATATGGCATTCCCGATCTGCCACATTTTATCGATAAAGACTTTTCCATGATGTGGCTGGATATAATGGATTTTCTCGTTGGCAATCAGACGGTCTATGATTCCCCTGTTTTCCGGCAGCACGCAGCAGTCCAGCAGCTTATCAAGCATATTCATCATCTCATGTTTCGTAAATGCACGGCTGTCCAACAGGATCTTGGCAAGAGCCAGAATCTCCTCATTTGAAAAACTCATCTTGCTGACACATTCCAGTCGATATCCTCGTTTCTCATAATCGTAGATCAGATCGTTTTTGATTCCTCTTTCCACTGTATTCTGCTCTAAATACTCACGGATATCTTCTATGTCTCTCTGGATGCTCTTCTCATTGACCTGAAACCGCTGCGCTTCCTCCGATTTATAAATGACCTTTCCCTCCTGCAAACGATCATAAATATCCAATACTCTGTGTATCTTGTCGTTCTCCATCGTTTTCCTCTCCTTTTTCCTGATAACCGGATTTTAGCATTTAACTTGGACATATACTGTCCATCTGCCAGAAAAAGCTTTCTCGTTCACCTCCAAATTGAGTATCCATCCTATATTGCCTCACCCTGTCAAAACTCTAAACTGTCTGCATTGAGGAGAAAATATTTCATCCCCATGATCACAAATCCCTCGTCATTTCTCCAAGGTTTCTTTGTGCCATTCACGATGACAATCTTCTTAAATGAATCTGGTATGTTTCTGAAAGAACGAAACTCCTGTTCCTGCTTTTCTTCAGAAGACATATCGTAAGCCACCTGAATGTAATATCTCTGACTACCTTGATTTACCACAAAATCAACCTCTAACTGCTTATGAACTCGCTTTCCTTCACTATTCTTTGCAAATACATCCACAATACCAACATCCACATTGTAACCACG
>JALEVQ010000073.1 GCA_022788205.1 Robinsoniella sp.
CCGACTGGCAATATAGAAATCATCATAATCACTGGCATGACGTATTTCTTCAGCTTCACCAATTTTTCGCCCCATTTCTCTGGGAAAAATCTCTGTTTTAACATAGTCTTTATTAAAATTTGCTATTGCATCTTTATGACGTTTGTAAGCCTTTCCACCTACTGCCTGAACTGCATTTATGGCATGAAAAATAGCATAATAAGCTCTATTATTGGCTCCCTTATATTCCTCTGCCGCTAATAATATTTTTGCAGATTTCAGGTCAGATCTGGCAGTCTGAAGTCGATAAAGCACAAGGTCTTTTTTCGTTCCAATATCCTCTTTAAGCTGCTCCATACAAAACTACCCCTTCTTTATTAACATTCGCATAAAATGGATAATTAACAACCCATTTATTAAAATGCTCCTCACTTTTGGCAATTGGCTTTATATCAAGGTCATTGTCCAGATTAAAATCATAAGTCATGTAAGAAAGCTGTTGGCTGTATGCCTTTAAATCCATATCAGACATATCGAGTAATATCATAATATCTACATCGGAATCCGGTCTGAAATCACCTCTGGCATAAGAGCCATACAAAATCACCTTGCGCAAGTGCGTACCATATATCTTTTTGATTTCTGCAATATACTGTTCGATCAGGCTTTGCATTGTCTGTGGCATAGACATACCTCCTTCCCACCTCAATCATTTTTCCTGTTCGCATACATTTCTAATTACATTATACCCTTTAATCCACATTTTCACAACCGGATCTTTCGACGCCCAGTTTTAGTACATGCCTATATTCCTCCAGCTCCAATGCCTCCTTCCAGTGTCGGCTATCCAAGTCCGGCTTCTTATCAAAAAGATATGCTGCGCCATTCAGGATATCCACCATTGTAATAGCAAACGCCAAATAATCTTCCTTCAACTCCCTGTAGCTTTCATCAGACAAAGAAAAATTGCCGGACTGTATTTGTTCGGCAACCTCCTTTATCACAAGCTGTGTTTCTCTTAATTCATCAACGATATGCTGTACATACTCCTTTTTCCCAACCACCACGATATTTGAATAAATGCAGCTTCTTGTAATGAAATCCTTTTTATACATACCACTGTCATCTGCCCGTTCCTCGATAAGTGCTCTCTCCCAAGAACTTGGCCGAAACGATATCGTCGGATTGTTATGTTTTCCCGGCATTTTTCTCCCCCCTATTCTTCATTTTCATTCTCTACCAACATATTTAACTTCTCTGCTAACTGTCTGGACTGTTCAGGATATAGATGTGAGTATGTAGAAAGCGTTGTCTGGATTTTCTCATGGCCAAGTCTGTCGGCCACAAGGTTAGGCTGAGCTCCCAGTTTGGAAATCAGTAAACTTGCATGAGAATGGCAGAAGAAATCCAAACGTTTGGATTTTTTAAGACACAGCCATGCAAGTATGCTTATTGAAATGGGATTTGATGTGCTGGAAATATCCGAGAGATTTGGACATGAATCTGTAACAACGACGCTGGACACTTATTCTCACCTGTATCCAGATAAAGATAAGAAATTGACCGGAGCATTGAACAGGCTACGGCGGCCAGAAGGCTAGCGTAAAGTTTTAGTCGGAAAAATAAAAATAATAATAAAAGAGAACACCACTTTGTGATAAAGTATTTAGCGACCAAACTAATACAAACAAAGGAGGGTGTTCTCTATGGTTAAGAGTATAAAACATTTTGCAGAAGAAAGCATCAGTATTTTTGAAAAATTGGAGGATGATTTTTTTAAACATCCTGAGAAAATGGCAGAGTATGTCAAAGGCATCACCAAGGAATTGCATAAGGTTGGTCTCCTTATGATTCAGGAGTCTCTGGAACAGATGAACCAACACCTGAAAGACAGCGGTAAGAGAACAGCAGGATGGTATGTTGAAAAAGACAGTCAAAAGCAGCTGGTAACATCACTGGGAACAGTGCACTTTACAAAAACCCTCTTCACGAACAGAGAAACAGGAAAGATGGAGTATCTGCTGGACAGGATCCTGGGGCTGGAAAAACATGAACGGATAACAGAAGATGCTGTAGCAGCAATGCTGGAAGAGGCTGTACAGACTTCCTACAGGAAAGGTGGAGAGGAAAGCAGCCTGGAAGGAACTGTGAGCAAACAGACCGTAAAAGCAAAACTGCATCGTCTGAAATTTCCTAAAGACACCAAAGAACCTGAAAAGAAAAAGGAAGTTGAATATCTGTATATTGAAGCAGATGAGGATCATGTTTCGCTCCAGTTTCGAGAACAGAAGGGGGATCTGGCTGAAAGCAGCAATGGACAGAAAAACAACGGTCTGATCACAAAACTGGTGTATGTGCATGAAGGAATTGAAGCGGAGGCACCGCAAAGCAAACGATATAAACTGATAAATCCGCATTACTTCTGCAGGGTATGTGATGGAAAAGACAATGAAGCATTCTGGGATGAAATCTATGAATATATCAATGCTCACTATGAGCTGGAGAAAATAAAAAAGATCTATCTGAATGCAGATGGAGGCGGCTGGATAGAAACAGCAAGGACACGGATCAAAGGAGTATCGTATGTACTGGATGAGTTTCATTTGCAGAAATACCTGATCCGCCTGATCAGTCATATGAAAGACAGTGCAGATGATGCATATAGAGAAGTGAGGAGAGCAATACGCAGGGGAACAAAAGCAGATTTTTGCGAAATCGTAGAGAGGCTAAAGAATGCGCTTCCGGAAGAAAGCGTAGAAACAGGGAGGAGACGTCTGGAGCAAAGTCGGGATTATATACTGGAGAATTGGGGAGCGGCACGGCTGCGATTGATGCACAAAGACGGAGTGATCGGAAGCAGTACAGAGGGGCATGTAAGCCATGTGCTTTCAACGAGGATGAGTTCCAGACCAATGGGATGGAGCCGGAAAGGTGCTGCAAAAATGGCACAGTTGAGAGCGTATTATTATAATGGCGGGGATATGTTGGAACTGGTAAGATATCAGAAAGCAGAGCTGCCAAAAGCGGCAGGATGTGAACAAGAAATCCTTCTGCCGTCCCAGATATTCAAAAGCGAGAAAAACAGGCATGGCATACTGGGGAAATATGTGGATGCAATGACGCATAGTATCAGCCAGGACACAAAGAAAAAAGTATACTTCAATGAGCATATCTGGGGATTATAAAAAAGTGGCAGATGCCGCAGATATACTTAGGTCTGCTTGACTATAAAAAAGGCTGCGGACCGGAGCCCTGTCAAGGACGAAGCCGCAGAGCGGTGTTACACATCCTTGACAGGAGTCCGGTACACAGACTAAAAGCATACTCAAGCAGACCTAAGTGGATCCTTGTCCCAGAAGGGACTTGCAAAAAAGATAAGAATGGAGTAAAGTTGGGATAAGAAAATCTACGCCAGATACTTTATCTGAGCATCAAGGGTGAACTCTAACCCATTTATTCCGACAGTAAACTTACGCAACCTGTTTTTCTAGGATATTTGCCTATTACCAATATTTATGATATAATCATTTAGAGATGTTTCTTTAAGGCTCGAAGTAATGGGGAAGAAAGAGATCTACGAGAAGAAAGTTATGACTTTATATCAAAGCGCGGGGTAGAGAAATCGTTCTTTTGATCTCGGAAAATGACCATTATAGAGAAAAAAATCTTATGATGAATTTAGGAGGTATCAGATGGTTAAGAAACAAGCTACCAAAACTACAACTAAGAAAAAAACTTCAACAAAAACGAGCACAAAGAAGGCAGCAGCAGAAGAAAAAGCTGTAAAGATTGAAAGTGAAGCCGTTGAAGAAGTCAAGGCAGAGGAGCCAAAGGCAGAGGCAGTGGAAGAAGTCAAGGCAGAAGAGCCGAAAGCAGAGGCAGTGGAAGAAGCCAAGGCAGAAGAGCCGAAAGCAGAGGCGGTAGAAGAACCAAAATTTGAGATGCCTACAACTCCGAGAAGAAGTGTTGCATTCATTGGATCGGAATGCTATCCATTTGTAAAGACAGGTGGTCTGGGTGATGTAATGTATGCTCTCCCGAAGGAATTGGTAAAACAGAATTGCGATGTAAAAGTAATTCTTCCGCGCTATAAGTGTATTCCATGGAAATATCAGGAAAAAATGGTGTACAGGGGATCGTTCCAGATGAATTTATGCGCCGATGGCAGATCTTTCTATGTAGGAATCATGGAATATGTCTGGGACGGCGTAGTATATGATTTCATTGACAATGAAGAATTCTTCAGCAGTGGAAATCCATATACCAATCTGATTGATGATATTCCTAAATATTGCTATTTTGCAAAAGCTGCGCTGGCTGCATTGAACTACATGAATTGGATTCCGGATATCATTCACTGCCATGACTGGCAGGCAGCTCTGGTTCCTGTATATTTGAGAACTTTGTTCGAAAATACAAAACTGACTTCCGCCAAGACAATTTTGACCATTCATAATTTGCGCTTCCAAGGTATCTACGACATTCCTACAATCCAGTACTGGTCTGGACTGCCGGATTATGTGTTCAATAAAGATGCATTAAAAGTAGGTTACAAAGATGCAAATATGTTAAAGGGCGGTTTGACCTATTGTAATGTCATCACTACAGTGAGCCATACGTATGCAGGGGAAATTCAGACAGCGTATTACGGAGAAAAACTGGATGACCATCTGAGATATCACTCGGGCAAGTTGAGAGGTATTGTCAACGGTATTGATTATGACATTTGGAATACAAGCACAGACCCTAGATTATATGCGAATTATGATATCACGAATGTGTTAGAGAAGAAAAAAGAGAATAAGCGCAACTTACAGCAAGAGCTTGGTCTGGTTCAGGATGATCATAAGTTTGTGATTGGATTGATTTCCAGATTGACAGACCAGAAGGGCTTAGACTTGGTGAATGCGATCCTTCCACAGATTATGGATGAGCACACACAGGTTGTTGTGCTGGGCACAGGAGATGCGGTCTACGAAAATTCTTTCCGTTATTATGAGAATGCCTATAAGGGAAATGTCTGCTCAAATATTATGTACGATGAGACGAGAGCGCACAAGATCTATGCAGGTGCGGACGCTTTCCTGGTACCTTCCCAGTTTGAGCCTTGCGGATTGACACAGCTGATCGCAATGCATTACGGCACTGTGCCGATCGTCCGTGAAACAGGCGGTCTGAAAGATACCGTAGAGCCATATAACATGTACTCGAACACAGGAAATGGCTTCACCTTTGACCGCTATGAGTCTGGCTTATTGTTGGATGCAATCAACAGAGCGAAAACATTATATTTTACAAACCGTTGGTGCTGGGACGAAATGGTTCAGAGAAATATGGATAAAAACTTCTCATGGGAGAATTCTGCAAAGCAGTATAAGGATTTGTATCTGGAATTGACATGGTAAAATCCATGATTTCAGGGAGAGTTGGAAGAAATGTAGGGCTGCGTGATGGCACAGAGAGTTGTCTGGTGCGTTCAGCAGAGAGAAATGTGAGGTTTCACAGCTTTTTCAAACTTCTATCATAAAGCGTTCACAAGCTTGCGCTATAGTATGACTCAACAAAGCGGGGAGCTTTTTCATATAGATTTCTTCATAACAAGCCGGGCGCGAAAGTTCCCGGCTCTCCTTGTAGTTATGGGTAAAGAGGAATGAGACAGAAATTTTAAAAATAAACTCTCTGTCTATCAGGGTGCTCTCCAGACCAGCCGGTCGGAGGCATGGTATCCAGACGATACATATCTTCTGCGGAGATTTCAAAAGAGAACAGGTCCTGGTTTTGTTTCATTCTCTCTATAGAGGAAGATTTGGGAAGTGGAATCACGCCCTTTTGTACGGCAAATCTCAGACAGATCTGTGCGGCGGACACCTGATATTTGGCGGCAAGTTCCACAATAAGAGGATCTTTGAGTACCCTTGCTCTTCCGATCGGGCTCCATGCCTGAACTTGAATGTGATGTTTCTGACAGTAGGACAAGGTTGCCTCCTGTGTGTAGCCAGGGTGAAATTCGATCTGGTCAACGGCGGGCATCACGCGGCAGTTTTGAATGATATTTTCCATATGGTGCGGCAAAAAATTGCTAAAGCCGATAGCACGGACTTTGCCGCTTTGATACAGCTCCTCCATCGCTCTCCAGGTTTCAAGGTCAAGCTGACTCCACTCTTTGCAGTCAGGGTCAGGAAGCGGCCAGTGAATCAGGTACAGATCGAGATAGGTCGTGTTCAGATGATCAAGTGTCCTCTGAAAGGCGGCTTTTGTCTCGTCGTATCCCATCTCCGTTTTCCATACCTTTGATGCAAAAAAGAAAGATTCTCTTGGAAGTTTGCTGTTCTGCACAGCTTCAGCGAGATATGTCTCGGTTCCGTAAAACGATGCGGTGTCGAAATAGCGATAGCCTGCCTCGATGGCCATACGGATAATATCTGCGTTATCTCCATCTGCTGCCTTGTAAGTTCCGTAGGCGACACAGGGAATCTGTACGCCATTGTTTAATGTGTAGCAATCATAAATATTGTTCAAGTTTTTTTCCTCCATCTTGCTAGATCTTTTTATCATTATAAATGTTTTGACAGGATACGGCAAGACAGATAGAAAAGGAATTTCTTTGTGATATGACACATCGTCTGATCAGGACAGGAAACTACAAGAATTGTTTTACAGAAAATTTAGATACAGTTAATTGATTTATGAAATGTTTCTTGTATAATAAAAAGAAAAGACTTGATTTGGGAAGGAGCATATTTGATGGAGCGTATAAAGGATGGATTCCGAAGATTTATGGCAGGGCGCTATGGCGCAGATGAATTGTCAAGGTTCAGCATGATTCTTCTGCTGATTTTGATTGTACTTTCGATATTTATCAGGAATGCCGGTCTGGATTCTCTGATTTTAGGCTTGCTGATTATCTCATATTTCCGTATGTTTTCCAGAAATACGCAGAAGCGATATCAGGAAAATCAAAAATATTTGAGTATAAAGAATCGAATCGTGGGTAAAATAAAGAAAGAGCAGTATATCATGGGTCAGAGAAAGGAATATCACATTTATACTTGCCCAAACTGTAAACAGAAGATCCGTATTCCAAAAGGAAAAGGAAAATTGAGCATCCGATGCCCGAAGTGCGGCACAGAGTTTGTAAAAAATACAGGAAGAAAAAAGAAAGAAAAATAAAAAAAGAAAGGTGTTCTTTTGTAGCTGTGCTCAAGATCACCCTTCTTTTTTGAAGAAAATCAAAGTTAGAACGTGGATTCTCTACTCCGTTTTACCGGAAATCTGACAGATTAATATTTTTTCTTCTGTCCTTTGTATTTCTCTTCACAGTATTTACAGCGATATACTTCTTTCTCAGGATCGGTCAGAAGGAAGACATGATCCAATCCCTGCTCGATGGAAGTGATGCAGCGCGGGTTTTTGCATTTGATGATGTTGACAAGCTGTTTTGGGAGAGATAATACTTTTTTGTCCACGATCAATCCGTCTTTGATGATATTGACAGTGATGTTGTGATCGATAAATCCCAGAATATTCAAGTCGAGCATATCGATCGGGCATTCTACTTTAATGATATCTTTCTTTCCCATCTTGTTGCTGCGAGCATTTTTGATGATTGCGACACAGCAGTCGAGTTTGTCCAATTTCAGGTAATGATAAATCTCCATACTCTTTCCAGCCTCGATGTGGTCGAGAACAAAACCTTCATTTAACTGTCCTACGTTTAACATTTCTAAATCCTCCCATCTCTATATTTCAATTCCCAGCAACGTCAAGATCAGCGCCATACGGACATATACGCCGAATTGTGCCTGCTTAAAGTAGACAGCTCTCGGGTCTTCGTCCACTTCGACCGAAATCTCATTGACGCGTGGAAGAGGATGGAGCACCAACATATCGGCAGGTGCCAGCTCCAGTTTCTTTTTGTCAAGAATATAGAAATCTTTCATGCGCACATAATCTTCTTCGTTGAAGAAACGCTCTTTCTGAACACGAGTCATGTACAGCAGGTCGAGATCTGGAAGAGCATCCTCCAGGCGTTCCACTTCCTGGTACGGGACGTGATTTTTGTCGAGAACGTTTTCTTTGATATAGCTTGGAACACGCAGTTCATCTGGGGAGATCAAGATGAAACGCACATTTGGATAGCGGACGAGAGCATGAATCAGGGAATGTACGGTACGACCGAATTTTAAATCGCCGCACAGACCAATCGTCAGATCATTCAGGCGTCCCTTCAAGGTGCGGATGGTAAGAAGATCGGTCAAGGTCTGAGTAGGATGCTGATGTCCGCCGTCACCGGCATTGATGACTGGGATCGAGGATTTTGAGGCAGCCACCATAGGAGCACCTTCCTTCGGATGTCTCATGGCACAGATATCTGCATAGCACGAGATAACCCGGATGGTGTCGGAGACACTCTCACCTTTCGCAGCAGAGCTGGAATCGGCAGAAGAAAAACCAAGTACGCTACCGCCCAGATTTAACATTGCAGCTTCAAAGCTAAGTCTGGTTCTTGTACTTGGTTCATAAAACAGAGTGGCAAGTTTTTTGCCGGCACATGCATGTGCATATTTTTCAGGATGGTTTTCTATATCATTCGCGAGATCTAAAATACGATCGAGCTCTTCAACAGAAAAATCAAGTGGACTCATTAAGTGTTTCATAGTCTTCCTCCTTTATTCGAGAACATTTTTATTATCATATACTATTTAGAATGAAATTTCAAGGAGATTTAAAAAAGTTTTGCATTTCTGACTGATTCTGGCGCTCGAAAAAATCGGCAGAAAAAAGTGCCAACGATTCTTTTACAGTAACTTGCATTTGCCTGTGAAGTGCTCTATAATGAGAAAAAACGGGAGGTAAATAAATATGGTTTATAAAGAGAGAAAACGGTGGGTCTTTTTTGGACTTCCTTTTACATTCACGAAATATACGATCAGCGATGATATGATTACGATCAATGCAGGGCTTTTGAACAGCAAAGAGGATGACTGCTATATGTATAAAGTGATCGATGTGCGGTTGGAACAGAGCATTGGTGAGAAAATTTTTGGACTTGGAACGGTCGTCTGTTACGGAGGAGATGTGACGGACCCGACACTGAAGCTTCAGCATATTCGCCATGCTAAAGAGATCAAGGATTTTGTCTTGCGCGCTTCTGAGACTGAACGATTGAAGAGAAGAACAGTCCGCACTCAGAATATCACAGGAGATTTCCCGGACGATGTAGATTGACAGGAAGATTGGGCTGAAAGGCAAAAGGGCTGCAGCGGAAAAGACCGATGCAGCCCTTTCCATAAGGAAAGTGATCTGTCAGCGCAGTAGTTTTTCGTACAGCAGACCTGTTGTGAACCACAGCGGAGCATAATCGAGCCGGATGACGCCGTTGATCTGGAAGGGCGAGTCGCTGTAGTCCCATGGGCAGCTGTTGTGTTTTTTCAGCCACGATCCAGAACAGTACTCTGCAAAAAAGATGCAGATTGTGTAGAGTGTACCTCGAGCGAACACACTCCATTTTCGGATCAGCTTTGAAAGAGGACCGATGAAAGCCGCCATGCCGTAGATGGGAAACATCCAAAGTGAGGACTGACCTTTTAGTTTGGGATCTCTGCGGCAGAAAGAGAGAAAGCCAGTCCACACCAGTTCCAGACACCAGCCGCAGATTCCGCATCGTATAATATTCTTCATGCCCTTAGTATGCCGCGAAATCAGAAGAATATTCGTAACTACTCAGCCTAACGGCTGAGTACCTTATATCAGATTTACTTTCTCTGAAAAAATCTTTTCGTCCAAACAGAGATTTTTTTCAGTATCTTATATTGAAGTTATCCACATATTCGGAGCATTGGAATACCCGCCTGATCCAATCACGTTTTTTTCTCTTGAATTGTGGATAACTTTTTTCATTTTTTTACTTTTTCCATCCATATTA
>JALEVQ010000076.1 GCA_022788205.1 Robinsoniella sp.
CAACTGCTCTGAACCCTGCCACAGGGATTTTATACCCTTTTGACGGGTTAATTGAGTGGTGTTATGGCTACAAGTATCTATTTTCAGATTCATGGTACAGTTATCAGTTCAGATACTGTTCCGTGAATAATTCAGGTTTAATATTTCTTTTAGCATACGTCAAAAATGTGCAAGTTGCATTTTTTCTTTAGAAATGGTAAGATTCAAAATCAGAAGGACTTTGCACACAGCAAAATCCATTCCAAATGTCCGCTTTTCGTGAGAAAAGGAGGCGAAGAAATGAAAGTTGCTGAAACTTTTGGACATTATGTGGAAAAACTAAGCAATACCAATCCTGCCAAGGCACGGTGTCTTTTAAAAACTGGGTGGGAGATACAGAATTTGAAATTTCAATTGCTGCCGAATAGACAACTATTTCCAGCAGACCGGTATCTGGCACATTTGATGATGGATACCATGTTGAAACCTTTAAAAAGTCCCGAGAATTCTGTGATCGTCAGCGTCTTCACGCCCTGTGAGATCATGCAAGAGGTGGGTTTAAATCCTTACAATGTGGAGGGTTTTTCCTGCTATCTGTCTGCTTCTATGGCAGAGCGCGGATTTTTACAGCAAGCTGAGAATGAGGGGATCTCAGAGACTTTGTGCAGTTACCACAAGACTTTCATCGGTGCTGCTGACAAAGGTGTTTTGCCAAAACCAAAATGTATCGTATATACCAATCTGACATGCGATGCTAACCTTCTCACTTTCCGAAGACTTTCTGAGATGTTTCAGGTTCCTTCTTTCTCGATCGATGTCCCCCTACAGCAAACTGAAGACAATGTGCTCTACGTCGCAGAGCAGCTTCGTGCCCTCTCGTCGTTTCTGGAGAGCCATACTGGAAAAGCCATCGATGAGGGCAGGCTCAGACAAAGGCTGCGCCGCAGTCAGCGAACCCTACAAAATTACGACCAATTTCAGAAGGCGCGCGCTGGCAAATATGTGCCTTCCGATCTGGTGACGCCTCTGTACTGTGGAATGACCAACAATCTTTTGCTCGGAACCGTGGAACAGGAAAAATATACTGAAATGCTTCTGCGCGACATCAGACAGGCACAGCCTGCAAAAGGGAAGCGTATCTACTGGATGCACACGATCCCGTTTTGGTCTGATTCCGTCAGAAATGAACTGTGCCTGAGCGAAAAAGCACAGATCGTGGGCTGTGAGCTTGCCCAAGTCTGTGATCCTGAATTTGATCCTGAAAAACCATATGAGGCAATGGCAAAGAGGATGGTCTATCATTCTCTAAATGGAAGTATCACTCGCCGCATTGAGGCTGGCATTCGCCATGCTAAGGAAGCAGGTGCAGATGGCGCCGTCTGGTTTGGACACTGGGGCTGCAAGCACACGCTCGGTGGTGCGCAGCTTGCCAAGAAAAAATTCGAAGAAGAGGGTATTCCTCTTCTCATTCTCGACGGTGATGGCTGTGACAGAAGTCATGGCGGCGAGGGACAGACTTCTACCCGTCTCGATGCGTTTCTCGAAATGCTTGGAGGTGTCAACCATGAATAAAACATATTATATCTGCAAGTATACACCCATCGAACTTTTGAAAGCTTTCGGCGCAGACTGTGCCAATCTCAACGAAATGCCACAGGGCTTTGAGCTTGCAGATCAGATCGCTCATCCCAATCTCTGTGGCTTTGGAAAAACACTGCTGGAAGCGGTGATGAGCGGGCAGATCAAAGAGCTGGTTCTCGTCAACTGCTGCGACACTATCCGCAGTGTCTATGACATTCTTTTGGACAGCAAAAAACTGGATTTTCTCTATCTGATTGATATGCTTCACAGCGATGGTTCCTGCAGCCGTGAGCGCGTGACTTTGCAGCTAAAAACTCTGGCAAATGCTTATGGTGCTTACCGTGGAACACGCTTTGATGAACAATCTTTCCGCAAAGCTTTTGAGCCTCAAACGAAAGAAAAAGGTCCTCACCTGAGTGTCCTCGGCGCCCGAATGGGCACAGAGCTTTTCGAGATGGTGCAAAAAACCATGCCTTTTCCAGTGGAAAATGATACGTGTGTTCATAACCGCTCTGTCGGTGTACAAAATCCGCCTGAAAATGTGTCTTTTGACGAACTCATGGAATGGTATGCAAAAGAATTACTCGGGCAGATACCATGCATGCGCATGATGGACCCTACCGGCAGAAAGCAGCTTTACAATGACCCAAATCTAAAAGGTATTATCTACCACACGGTCAAATTCTGTGATTTTTACAGTTTTGAATATGCCGACTTAAAGCAGCATACGGACTTGCCGATGCTGAAAATTGAATCAGACTATACCGTTCAGAGCAGCGGTCAGCTTCTGACGCGCTTAGAAGCATTTTCAGAGAGCATTGCTCCCAGACAGTATGAAAGAAAGGACAAAAAAATGGGAAAAGGATATTTTGCAGGAATCGACAGTGGATCTACCAGCACCGATGTGGTGATTCTCGATAAAAACAAGGAGATTGTCGCCGGCATCATCCTTCCGACTGGTGCAGGCGCAGCTATCGGAGCCGAGCGCGCCCTGAGCGAGGCGTTAAAAAGTGCAGGGCTTGAGCGTGAAGACATCGATGCGCTGGTGACGACAGGATACGGTCGCACCGCCATCCACCAGGGTGATCAGAGTATCACAGAAATCACCTGCCATGCCAGAGGCGCCCACTATCTCGATCCAGAGGTGCGCACTGTGGTCGATATCGGCGGACAGGACAGCAAGGTCATCCGCCTGGATGAGACCGGCGCTGTTGTAAATTTTGTGATGAACGACAAATGTGCCGCCGGCACAGGGCGTTTTTTGGAGATGATGGCACGGACGATGGAGATGAGTCTTGACGAGATGAGTCTTGCCGGACTTGACTATAAGGAAGATATCACGATCTCCAGCATGTGCACCGTTTTCGCCGAATCAGAGGTGGTCTCCCTGATCGCCCAGAACAAAGCCTCTGATGACATTGTCCATGGTCTGAACAAGGCAGTTGCCTCCAAGACCGCTGCACTTGCTAAACGCGTCGGCGGTGAAGGCAAATATATGATGACTGGCGGAGTCTCGAAAAACAAAGGTCTTGTGAAAACGCTGGAAGAAAAACTGGGGACTTCTCTGGTGATCAGCGACAAAGCACAGCTGTGTGGTGCCCTGGGCGCTGCATTGTTTGCCGCCGATATCGCATAGCAAAATGCGCGGCAGCAATCCGATAGGCTTTTATAATTGGTAGTGATGCCGTCAGGCATCATATCCGTTTCCTATAAAGATAGAAAGGAAGGATCATTTATGGTCAAAATTATTTCTGACAGTACCTGTGATTTATCTCGCGAATTGCTCGAAAAATATGATATTTCTCTATTACCTTTACATATTTTGCTCGGGGATCGTGAATACGAAGATGGTGTTGAAATTACACCGGATGAAATTTATCAGTGGTCTGATCAAAACAAAACAACGCCAAAGACTTCCTGCCCCGCTCTGGAAAGGGCAGTGGAACTGTTCCGACCATATGTCGATGCAAACCAAGAAATCGTCTGTTTCTCTATTTCCGCAAGTATGTCCTCTTCCGGGAATGTCATGCGTCTTGCCGCTGAGGAGTTGGGCGCTGAAAATCAGATCTTTGTCGTGGACTCAGCAAATCTCTCCACAGGGATAGGTCTCCTTGTCCTCGAAGCCTGTGAAATGGCACAATCCGGTAAAACAGGTGCCCAGATTGCCCAGAAAATGGAGGAACTCAAGCCACTCGTCAGAGCCAGCTTCGTCGTGGACACACTCACCTTTCTCCACCGCGGAGGCAGATGCAGCGGATTAGCCGCCATGGCGGGAGGTGCCCTGAGACTGCACCCGAAGATTGTGGTGGAAAACGGTGCCATGATTCCCGGCAAAAAGTATCGCGGGAAAATGAGAAGTGTCGTCCTGTCATACGCAAAAGATCTAGAGGAAAGTCTGAAGAACGCTATTCCAAAACGTGTGTTTATCACCCATTCTGGATGTGAAGATGAAATCGTCGAGGAAGTATTTCAGTATCTTAAGAGCCTAGATATTTTCGATGAAATTTGTGTCACCAGAGCCGGAGGGGTTATCTCCAGTCACTGCGGTCCGGGTACTTTGGGAGTGCTTTTTATCTCCAAGTCCAATTGATCCCAGAAGGAGCTGCAGGACAGTCTCATGCAGCAAGAGAGCTCTGACATAACGTTTATCTCCATAAGCAAAATGGCACGGGATTTCTCTCGCGCCATTTTTCGGTCTTGCCAGACTCTTGTTTCACTTCCATCCGCCTGCTTCACTCGAAACACTGCGTATGTGGTGAGTATATATTATTCTGAACCGTGTTTCTAAACCTTCCCGCGCCAGAATCGGCGCATCTCCACGTTCAAAAGTTTCCTGGACACATTCGCCATCCCTGAATACATGCCCCCTCAAGAATCCTGCAATCTTCTTTTCCCCTCCACAGCCTCCTTTTGACCGGAAGAGTTTTTATAAAAACATTTTTATTGTGTCACGGGAAGGTTTATTCTGCCGCTGGAGCTTCCGGAGCACCATCTACCGGGCGATATCCATTGATGGTGATGATGCTGTTAAATACGTTTTCTGCACAGCGCTCAATCTCACCGAGTGTCAGCTCTCCTGCCACATATCCTGTGATCAGACCTGTTCTGTCCAAAATCCAGGAAGAATAAGTGGTAACAATATTTCCCTCTGTGTCATAGACATACTCTTCGTCGCTTGTATATCCTTCCGGCAAAGTTGGAACAGCGGATTCATCGATCGGTCGTTCACAGCCTTCCACCACATTTCCATCCTGGTCGAAGCATGGCTCAGCTGCAGGTACATACAGGTTATTGATCTTAAACAGAGAATAATCACCATACTTTGTTCCGCAGTATTCACAGTAGACCTCTCCGCTGTGTACGATTCCGTACCAGTTTTGTGTCGCACCTTCTGTCGTGAATCCTTCTGGCAGAACTGGGTCTGCGCGACCTACCAGGCTTGGCATACAGAGATCGCCCTGCGAACGGATCATGCTTGCATTTCCGTTATCTTTTCCAGCTGCCCAGTCTGTTGTGATGGAACCGTCAAATCCCCACTCATCACGGAGTACCACTGTATTCAGCTCATAGTTTGTAGCAGCATAAGATCCATTGATTCTATTGTAGGAGGTCATGATAAACCATGGATCGCTGTCCTCTGTCAAAATCTGGAATGGTTTCAGATAGATTTCTCTTGCTGCACGCTCAGTCACGATGGAATCTCCGCCGTTTCGGCTATATTCCTGGTTATTCAGCGCAAAATGTTTTGCTGCGACGCCTACGCCCTGTGACTGGATTCCTTTTGTCACTGCTGCACCACATTCTCCTGCAAGAACCGGATCTTCTGAATAATACTCAAAGTTACGTCCGCACAGTGGATCTCTGTGAATGTTGACAGCCGGAGCTAACCATACACTGACCTGATTCAGTTTGGCTTCTTTCCCGATCTCTGCTCCTGTCTGCTCAATCAGATCGACATTCCAGGTACAAGCCTGCATTGTTCCCATCGGGAAGTAGGTATTTCCAGTATCATCCTCATCCATTGTCAAGCGAAGCCCTGCAGGTCCATCTGCCATGACAGAGAAGTTTACACCACGATTATCGAGTGTCTGTCCGATACCGCCTGCTGCACCGGCTGCTGACTCTGGGAAATAATGATAGTTGTCTGTTCGAACACCGTAGATTCCTCCGAAGATCTGAACTAATTCTGGCAAAGTAAACTGGGAGACAAACTCTTCCATCGTAGCATAGCCCTCTGCCACATGTCCAAGCAAGATTCCTTTGTCCTCTCCTGTCAGCTCATAAGCTTCCAGATCAGTATCCCACTTGTCTTCCACTTTATTGTCTGCTGCGCGCAGGGCAGCTCTTGTCATCGTCTTCTGATAATTTCCTTCCTCGTCCTGAGCAGCTTTCAGCACATCAAAAGAGAAGGTTGGTGCAAGAATCTCAGAGAGTTCCTCTGCCACTTCCAGCTCATCTACGGTGTAGGATCCCACTTCTGTCAATTCTTTTACGGTTGTTCCAACATACAGTTTATAATCGCCTGCTTCCATCACATAGCAGTTCTCATATCCTGTCACTCCAGAATCATCGTAGGAAGCCATGTCCGTGATGTCAAAGGTCAACGTCACAGTGCAGCTCTCACCTGGAGCAAGTTCCGGTGTCTTTGCAAATGCCGCCATCTCGTAAGCCGGATTTCCAAGCATTCCAACCGGTGCGCTGTAGTATGCCTGTACGACTTCTTTTCCGCTGTAATCGCCTGTGTTTGTCACTTCCACATCGATCGAAACCGTATCTTCTCCGATCACCGGAGCCTGTGCCTGATACTCAAATGTCGTGTAGCTCAGTCCATATCCAAACTCATAGCGGACTGCATCTGGATCAAACGTCTCAAAATAGCGGTATCCGACATAAATGTCTTCCCCGTAGATCGGGTTTACCACATTTTTTCCAAAGGTTGCACTTGCCACTGCCTGTGTCGGATAAGCTGCATAGTCATATGCCCAGGTATCCATCATACTTCCGGATGGATTGATCTCACCTGTCAAAATCTGTCCGATTGAGATTGCACCATATCCGCCTGGCTGCCATGCCTCCAGAACCGCGTCCACTTCATATTTGTCCACCCAGCTTGTGTCAATCATGCCTCCGGTGTTCAAAATCACCATCACTTTGTCGAAAGAAGCGCTGACTGCCGCGAGCAGTGCCTCCTCTGCCTCCTGGAGATACCAGTCACCCGCAATTGCCTCACGGTCACTTCCCTCGCTGGAGTTGCGCGCAAAGATCACCACAGCAACATCATTTCTCCCGGCAATCTCATCCATGTTGAGATCATCCACCGGCATTTCCGGCTGAGATGCGCCGTTGCCCATCGTGCCGAATGTGCTGCTGCTTCCCTCTGCCGCATTTTCTGTACACCAGTTTTCGTAAACTTTATACACTTCCTCATCGTATGTGATGCCTGCTTCCTCAAAGCCCTGGATGAAATTGTAGGAAGCGTTTGTGTGAACCGTTCCTGATCCGCCGCCTCCTTTGGCAATATCAATCTGTGAACGTCCAAACACGGCAACCTTTGTCGTATCCTTGTCGATCGGGAGTAATCCATTGTTTTCCAGCAGAACTGCTCCTTCTGCCGCCACCTGCAAGGCAACTGATTTTGCATCCGAATTCGGGTCTAAGTTTCCCGCATAGCTCACAACAGGTGTTGCTGTTATTGTCATAGTCATAGCTGTCAACATAGCAATAACGTTTTTTCTTTTCATCTGTGAAATCCTCCTTACTTTCTTTTTACTTTTTCATGTTCATCGTATCTCTTTTTCTTTTTGTTTCTTTTCTTGTGTCTTAATTAAGATGTACATAAGATAAAAGATTTGAAAAAGAAAGTCAATTCTTTTGGAGGAAGTGAAAAAGATATCCGAAGAAATCAAAAGATTTCCCCCCATCTATTTTCGATATTGTGACGGGGAAACCTGATAATATTTCTGAAAGACGCTGCTAAAATGCTTCACATCTTTGTATCCCACCATCTCCGCTACCTGTGCGATCGTATACTGTGCCTCGCGCAGCAGACGTTTCGCATTTTCCATGCGCACATTCGTCAGATACTCACTAAAATTCACCCCTGTCTCTTTCTTGAACAACGTCGAGAGATAACTCGCGCTGACATACACCTGCGAGGCGACGCTCTCCAGCGTCAAGTGTTTCTCGAAATTAGATTCTATGTATCCTTTTGCTGTCTGAATCAGCTTCCTGCATGATTCCTCCTGAGATTCCGGTGCTTTTAGCTTTTCGAGCACAATGTTGAGTGTCTTGACAAGCTCCGCACGGCTGACTGGTTTTGGCAAAAAATCCTCAGCACCGAGCTGGATTGCTTTTCTGGCATACTCAAAGCTTGTGTGGGAGCTGATGATGATAAAGCGCGTTGGCAGCCCTGCCTCCAATGTCTTTGCGATAATCTCAAGCCCTGATCGCCCCGGCATCCGGATGTCTGTGATCACAATCTCTGGATTTTGTTCAAAAATCATCTGGTAAAGCTCATCGCCGTTTTTTGCGCATCCACAGAGCGTCAGCCCAAAACGCTTCCAGTCAATCATATGCTGCAGTAAAGTCAAAGCAAGCGGCTCATCATCCGCCAAAATCACTTTTATCATTGTCCCCATCCTCTCTCTCTTTGTTTGCATTTTCTATTATCTCTTTTGCCGGGAAGCTCAAGATCACACAGGTCTCTCTCTTTGGAATGCTCTGAATCTCGCACTCCACTTCCCCATGAAAAAACGCATTCATCCTCTGAACGATATTGTGCAAGCCGATTCCCTGTGTGTCATCGTACTCTTCTGACTTAAGACGTTGCCGAATCTCCTCGAGACGCTCCTCAGAAAATCCAAGACCATTGTCCTGCACGGTCACAAAAATTCTTTGCTGTAATCTTTTTGCGCTTACGTTAATTTCTCCTCCTTGCGTCAACGGCATCACACCATGCCTCAGGGCATTTTCACACAACGGCTGCAAAACCATGGCAGGAATTTTTACTTTCTCACAATCCTCATCGCACTGAACCGCAAATTTCATCCGTTCACCAAATCTGCGCTTCTGTATGATAAAATAATCTTCTACATTCTCCAATTCCTGTGAGAGCGTCACCGTCTTGTCCAGATTGCTCAGGGAATATCTCAGGTAATCCGCTGTCTTTAAAATCATGTCAAGCGTCTTCTCTGCGCTCTCCTCCGCCGCCTGACCTCCGATCACATTAAGGGCATTGAACAAGAAATGAGGATTCACTCTCGACTGAAGTGTGCGCAGCTGTTCGTGCTCTAATTTTGCTTTCATGTTGACAGCGCGCAGCTCTGCCTCCTTTAACTGTCTCTCCATCGCTTCCTGGCGTTTGAGCTGTTCGATTTGATCTTGAATCACTTCCAGCATCCGATAAAATGCCTTTGTCAAAACCCCGACCTCATCCCGGCTCTGCGGTCGATCTGGCATCTCCACGTTCCATTCTCCCTCGCAGATTCTCTCGGCACGTTTCGTCAGCGAGACCAGATTGTGAGTGATATGTCTCGAAAAACTCAGAAGGAAACCGATACAGACTGCCAGCATCGCCGCTGCACTGAAGATCATTGTTGTCTCAATGTTTTTTTGCGTCCTCTCCAGCTTCTTCTGCCATTCCATCCGGTCATTCGCCACTGCCATGCTGTACTGACTGATCAGTGGAGTGATCAGCTTCAGAGAAGAGACTGACTCCTGGTACAGGATCAGAGCCTGTCCCGCCCCGATCGTCTCTGCTCGCAGGAGCTTCTGCGCCTCCTCCACATATGCATCCACCAAATATTCCAGATCGACAAAAATCGGCTGTTCCAACAGCTTCGACAGACCTTCCGAGGCGCTGTCCAGCTCTTGCAGAATCTTCTCACATTTCGCCCGCGTCTCCCCGCTGCGTGCCTGTGCATAGGTATACAAATGGCTGTCCGCTCTATTCAATCCATCTACAACTGCCGAATATTGCTGTTGTACATCCAGGAGGCGATTCTGCTGTTCAAACAGATAATGATTGCCTCTGCTAAACATCCCGAAGAACAGCAGCAGGCAGCCTGAAAGCAGAATTCCAAAAAGCAGAATTCTTCTGTTCAGAGAAAAAAAACCTGTCTTATGGCTCATTGTTTTCACCTCCCAGATCTTCTGCCGTCACTGGAATGCACGGAAACAGCACATCTTCCCCCGTCTCCATTGTCCGGTCAGCTGCAAGCGCAATCAGCATCTGCGCACATGCTTCTCCGATCGCCTCTGTGTTCTGTGTCAAAGTCAGATCCAACGCCTTTTTTCTCAGGTCATCCTCAATATTCTGATTCCTGTCATACGTGATCACCAGAATCTCATCGTTGCGTCCCCGCTCTTCGATCACATCTGCCGCCGCCTGACCAGAGACAGCCTCCGAACAGAACAGCACATCGAGATTCGGATGCTCATCCAGCAAAGCCTCAATCTCCTGAATCGCGGTCAAGGAATCGTATGTTGTCTCACAATATGCCTCGATCTTCAATCCATTTTCTTCCGCTGCCGCATCGAATCCTTCCAGCCGCGCTCCCACACTGCGAAGACCGGTCTGTAAATTAGGCGCCAGCACAGCAATTTGAGAATCCTCTCCGTTTTCTCTAAGCACAATCTCTGCTGCCTGCACACCAGCTCCGTAATTGTCAGTTCCAATGTACGCCAAACGTCCACAATCTTCCACATCTCCATCCACCAGAATCACACGGATCCCGTGATCTGCCAGATTCTGATACTGTCTGCGCGCTTCCTGCGAATCCAGACCATAGCAGATCATCACGTCGGTTTTCATATTGACTGCCGCTTTCATCGCGTCGGTCATAGACATATCTTCTGTCCCATAACAGCTCAGCGCAACCTCCGGATGACCTTCCAGTCCTCTCTCAATGCTCTGCGCAATCTGCTGCATAATGTTGATATCCTGCACCCAGATCTGAGCCTGATAAAAAATCACAGCGCGCAGCGGCTTCTGTGCCTCCCCCTGACTTTCCGCCTGAATGCTGCCCCCTGCCACTGTAAATGCTATCAAGAAAACAGCTGCTGCCATTTTCTTCTCTCTCCACTTTCTTCCCATCTATCTTCTTCCCTCCATCGAACTAATGGTTTTCTTCCTTTTCCATAAAAAGTGCCCGGACTTCCTTTTCAATCTGTGCCCCGCCATTTTCCTTCCACTGTTCCACAAATTCATCAAAGGCTTCAATCGGCTTCTGATTCAGAATAATTTTTGCATACACCTCATTTTCCATCTCTTCCAGCTCTTTCCATTTCATTTTCATAGTCTCTGTCTGACCGGAAAACAGGCTGAAGACAGGTTCATACGTCTTCTCGACGATCGGTTTCACTCCATTTAAGATTCCATAAAGACGAATAAATCTTTGTCCGTCTTCCTCGCAGTCTTCTATGCCAAACTCATCATAAGGAGGCTGATTGAGTGCTTTTAAGTTTTCTATATCCTGACTTAACAATTTGTGATGCAAAAGATCATGCTCATTCTCTGTGCCATCCATGACCTCGCGCAGCACCTCATAAGTATATTCCAGCTCATTTGCAAAATCCCATTCCCAGCCCAATGGATAGATCCTTACATCAATTTCATCCAACAGTTTCTCTTTTGACCATAGCCTATAAGAACTGATCCCGTAATTTAAAATCTGAATGACCGCCTCCGGATTTTCACATTTTTTGTGGATCACCAGATATTGATTGACACTTCGGGGCATCTGACAGACATACTCTCCTTGCTCATCGACCGGCGCGCCATAAGCCTTCCATTCACTCTTATTCTCTATAATATCATTCTTCAGGGATTCTGCAGCCCACCATGGACCAAACAAAATCCCGACTTTTCCTGCATTCAGCATTTCCTGCGTATCTGTTCTGGAAAAAAGTTCCTGATCGAGCAGCCCTTGCCGGTACAGGTCTGCAAGCATCTCCAGTGCATCCCTCGCCTCTCTCTGCACCGATCCATAGACAATCTCACCTTCTTCATCCTCGACCCAATATTTCGGATATGCGTGATAGGAGGCAAACACCGGATTCAGCCCAAAACAGCACTTTCCCACTGCCACCAGCTCATCTTCCATCCCGGGGCCTAAAATGCCGATCGTCCCCTCTCCTCCCATCTGGTTTTCCACAAACATTCTGCTCGTCTGCATGATCTCCTCCATCGTCTGAGGTACCTCCAAGCCTAACTGGTCCAGCCAATCCTGCCGAATCCACATCACATTGATCCCGCTCGCCGTCAGATTCGGGAAGGGAATTGCCATCATCTCTCCGTCTTCTGTCACAGCTGCTATGATCTCTTCGCCGCCGCTCGCCACAAACGCTTTGATCTGATCAGAGGCTGCGCTCTCATATACATCTGTCAGTGGCTGCAGCTGTCCATATTCCAGCATTTTTCTGTATTGCTCTTCGCTCACGATCAACGCATCCGGCAAGGCATCACATTCAATGTAGAGATTGATATTTTTCTTAAACTCTTCTCTGGAATAAACCCAGTCATATACGATGCGGATATCCAGATCTTCTAAAATCCAGTCCAGGAAACGGTTCTCTTCTATCGATTCGCCCTCCTGAAAAGATGTATTATCTTCCAGCACAGCCCCCAAATGGATCTCTGTTATATTCTCCTTGCTTTCTTCCGCTTTTCTCCCTAAACCCCATCGCTCTATCTGCCGTCCCGTCACTCCTGCTGCCGCCAAGACCACACAGATACCGATCCCTGTTTTGATCGCTGCCTTCTTTTTCTTCATTTGTCTTCCTCTTTTGCCTCTTTTGGAATTGCTCTGTTTTTTCTGTACTCATTCGGGCTGCACTGCATCTTTTCCCGGAAAACGCGGTTAAAATAATAGACATCTTCATAGCCGCTCTGGTATGCCACTTCCATAATGTTCCACTTCGTATTCAAGAGGAGTTCCTGCGATTTTTGTATCCGAAGGTTCTGAATAAAATCTCCAAAGGTAACCCCCACATATTTCTTAAATCTCACGCAGAAATAGCTCCGGCTGATCCCGATCTCTCGGGCTACCTCTGAGGCGTGGATATGTTGTGTAAAGTTCTTCTCGACAATCTTTACCGCTTTCAGGATGCTGACAAACTCGTTTCCATGCGCAGAGTCACAGTTGCGATATTCTGTGCGCATCTGGTCCATCCACTCTAAAATCTCTTCTGTCGACTGAAACCATGGGATATTGGTGTCACAGCGCTCGAGCAGTTCGTCAAGCTTTCCAACACACCTCACCATCTGCCTCTCCAGAACGCGCAGATCGATCTCAGAAGCTCTCGTCTTCTCCACTAAATCTCTGTACAAAATCGTGTCAAAAATCCAGTAAAGGCTCTCCCACTGCTCCTTTAAGCTCTGCCAGTCCTTCCCCTCTCTTTTTCCTCTGCTTACCGTGCCTCTGTTTCTCTCCTCGTACTTTCTCTCAATCCGCTCCAGAATCGCATCGCTGTCACCAAATTCCAGCGAAGCCTTCGAGAGATAGTCAAGGCTTCCCAGGCGAATCGCAGACTGTGCATAGGAAAATTCTTCGTAAAAGGTCAGCACAACAAACCGGATGTCTGGTTTTTCCTCGCTGCATCTCTCCATAAATTCTATCCCGTCCATCTGTGGCATATCGATATCGACAAACACAAGATCTGCTTCATTTTCCTGCAAAAATTCCAGCGCTGCCTTCCCATCCTGCACATCTCCTACCACCTCCATATGATACTTTTTCCAGTCCATCAAAGAGATAATCCCCTTTCGCGCCAGCTTATCATCATCCACAATTAAAACCTTGATCAAAATTTCCTCCTTCTTTCTGTCAATTTCTCATGTCCCTCACAATTTTCCTCACCAGAGGTATCAATATCGTTATCTTTGTCCCTTTTCCCAACATGCTGTTTACATTCAGGATGGCTTCCCCGCCATAAAAGGTCTCTAGCATAGATCTCACATACCGCAGTCCAATGCCAGATTTTTTCTGTGTCCTCTCTTCTGAGCCGAGAGGCTGGTTCAACTCCCACAGTTTCTCTTTCGTCAGACCTTCGCCATAGTCTCTCACAATGATCACTGCATAATTGCTCAAAGTATCCTCGAAAATCCACAGTTCCAGCCTGCCGCTTTTCCCCAGACCGTACTGCAAAGCGTTTTCAATCAAAGGCTGAAGCAGCATCCGGATCGTGGGCTGATCCAGATAAGCCCCTTCCTCCACCTGCATCGCCATATCAAAATCATAGCGCTGTCTCTGAATCTCTATATATTTTTTTGCAATTTCAATCTCTGTGCGCAGAGAGCTCGTTGTCTTTTCTTTTCCCAGATTGTATGCCAGGATCGCGGTCAGGTTATGTACAAATTTTCTGATCTCTGTGTTGCCTTCCTTCTGTGCCATCCACTGAACCGAGTAAAGCGTATTTAAAACAAAATGCGGATTGATCTGGTACATCAATTTCTCAATCTCCACTTTTTTGTGTCGTTCTTCGTCCCGTTTTTCTTTCTCCTGCAGCTGTTTGATATCTTCCTTCATGTGATTGATCGTGGCAATCACCTGGTCAAACTCCTCAATCCCTGTCTTTTCCCTGATGGTCTCAAAATTTCCTTTTCCAGTCTCCGCAATTTCCGTCTTAAGTTTCTGAATCGGCTGTACGATCATCCGATAGATGATAACAACGACGCTGTAAAAAATCAAAAAGGATATCGCCATGATGATCGCCATTCTCAACTGCCACATATTGGTTTCTTTATTGTACTCTGACAGCGGCATTGCCAAGGCATAATAAAATCCCATCTTGCTTTTCGATATCAGGAGATGATTTTCCTTCTCATTAAAACTCTCTTCGCTGATCGTTTGCTCCCACTGTTTTTCAATCATCTCTCCAGCTTTGAAATCTTCCGACTCTGTATAACAGATTGTCATCTCCTCGTCAATCTGAAGAAGTTTATACTCCATCTTTCCTGCGTTGCCTGTCTTTAATTCGACATAGATATCTAATACCTGCTCTCCAAACTTCTGCTCTTCTTTGATCATGGAAACCAGATATTCTGATTCTTCTTGACTGCTTTTTTCCAGGCTGGAAAAGAAATGATCTCCCACTTGCTTTAAAATACGCATTTTTTTCTGCGTCATTGTCTCCCCGTAGGAGGCGCCGGTGCTGAACAAAATGAGATTCGACTCATGGTCTACATAGGAAATCTTTCTCACATTTAAATTTGTGAAAAGAATATTAGACAACATTTCATCCACATCTTGCTTTTTCATCGCCTTTTCATAATTGTCCTGCTCCTCCAAAAAGTCATTTACTGCAATTCCAACCTTTCCGCCAGGTTCTAGGTTCTGCATAATATTGACCATATTCAGATAGCTTTGATCAAAACAGGAGACAAGCTGATTGAGAGAAAACTGCATGGAACTCTGTGTCTGTCTCTTCTCCACGGATGAAATCGATATGAAAGAGACCAGAGCACTCATCAAGATGCTTGCAATCGTGCTGATCATGATAATCTCAAATAGTTTATTTTTCATCAAATTGTTTCTTTTTTTCATTTTATCTCGACACCTCTTTTTTTCATCATAACACACCCCTTCTGTAAAGGTAAAGTAGACATTGTGGACACCATCGTCCCAGATAAATAAATCTAAAAATTGTTCAGGAAATTCTATACAGTATTTTATTGAATCGGGTTTCAAAAGATTTTATAATCAAAGTATCAATACATTCATCATAAAGGAGGGTTTTTATGAAAAAGAGTATTTTCAGCAAATTGATGGCACTGGGGTTGGCATCTTCCATGCTGATCGGAAATCAGGCAATGGTACTTGCCTCCGAATCTTCGAGTGCATCTTTCACAGCCAAAGATGGCGTGATCGATGAGCAGCCTGGCGATGTCTTCTACGAAATTTTTGTCCGTGCCTTCCGCGATTCCGACGGAGATTCGATCGGAGATTTCAAGGGTGTCGAAGAGATGGTTCCATATCTTGCGGACCTGGGCATCACTGGCATCTGGCTGATGCCGATCACACAATCAAGCAGCGAGCACTGCTACGATGTCAACAATTATTACGAAGTAAACAGCGATTATGGAACGATGGAAGATTTCCAGAGCATGCTTCAGACTTGCCATGAATACGGCATCAAGGTTGTCATGGATCTGGTAGTTAACCACTGCGGTTTCAAAAATGTCTGGTTCCAGGAAGCGCTCAAAGGTCCTACTCTGGAAGACGGCAGTGCAAATCCTTATTGGGACTACTTCACTTTCATTCCAAGCGATGCAAACCTTGTAGAGAAGACAGCGGCAGAGATCCACGATGAGGAAGTCGCATATCTGGAAGCGCATGGCAGCATGGAGGGATACGAGGTACAGTATCCGATGTATGACAATGCGACACAGGGGCCGGACAAAACCGTGTGGACGGACACCGATTCTCTTCCGATCATTATCGAAAAAATGATTTCCTACGGATATATGCAGCCGGAAGCAGCTGAGATGGCTGAGAATATCATCTCAGGCTATAAATATCTTGCTATCTTCGGATTTGCAATGCCAGACCTGAACTTCGAGAGCGAAGCGCTCAGAGAAGAGATTAAAGATGTTGCCGCTTACTGGCTGGAGGCAGGTGTAGACGGCTTCCGTCTCGACGCAGCACGCCATATTTACGGCGATTACTATTCCAACATCTACACCGATTACATGTTTGAGAAAAATATGGGATTCTGGAAAGATTTCCGCGCATCTCTCGAAAAAGAGTATCCAGATGCTTATCTGATCGGCGAAGTCTGGGAGAAAAATACAAATAACGTAGCTCCGTTTGTATCGGAAGGCGGACTGCACAGTATCTTCGACTTCAACCTTTCCAGCAAAATTTATGAAGCAGTCTCCAACGAATCGACCGCTTACGATCCAGAAGCAGCTGCTGAGACAAATCGTCTGACAGACGGAACCGACCTGAACATCGTCAGCGATCTGATCACCTACTATGATTTGCTCGGAGAAGCTTCTAACTATGAATTTATCGACTGCCCATTCAGCACCAACCACGATCAGAACCGTATGATCAGTTTGCTCAGATATCAATTCGATGAGACGGCTGCTGATATCCTGACTGCCAACATTCTGACGAACGAGGACGGCACTCCTGTTCTGCGCGAAGATGCAGACAAGGCAGAAGATCACGCAAAAGTGGCAGCCGATCTGCTGCTGACAATGCCTGGAAAACCTTTCATGTATTACGGCGAAGAGATCGGTATGGACGGCGCAAAACCTGACAGCAGTATCCGCGAGTGCATGGCATGGTTCGAGGAGCCATTTGACGCCGAGGGCAATGCAAAAGAGGGACTTGCAAACTATAACAAAGTTGTCTACAGCTTAGGTGGAGAATCCTCCGTGGAGGCACAGATCGACGATCCGACTTCCCTGCTCTCCCACTACAAAGAATTAATTCAGACACGCAAGGACATCCCTGCACTGATGAACGGCGATCTGGATGAGTATCCGATCGATTCCCAGGAAATCGTATCCTACATCCGCATGACAAACGAGCAGCGTGTTCTGGTTCTCATCAATCTGACCGGAGAAGCACTGACACAGGAATTGAGCGCTGACCCGAATTATGGCGAATTTACCAGCATCATCTTCCAGTCACAGAACGATACCTCCAGCAGCCTGGATGGACAGAACGTGACGATCGCTCCATATTCTATGATCATCTTAGAGTAATCGGACGGCATAGAAAAAACGGCAGGATAGAGAATACATCGGTCGTCCTGACGTAAAACATAGAGGCACAAAATAGACGGTGCCTGTGTGGGTCTTTTTCCCAAAAATCAGCGAAATGCTTTTTTGGAGAACGACCCGCACAGGCACCTGTTTTTGAACTCAATCCCATCCATCTGATCTTTTTTTACAGTTCAGAAGAGACAATCGTGCCGCCGCCAACCACCACATCTCCATCATATAATACGACAGCCTGCCCTTTTGTGATTGCTCTCTGCGGTTCATCAAATATAATTTTGATCGTATCCTCATCAATCTGCACTGCTGTCGCCCACTGTTCTTGCTGGCGATAGCGCACCTTTGCTTTCACGCGCATCTCTCCCTCTATCCGTTCCACTGCGATCAGATTGATATCCTTTGCAGTCAATGTTGTCGAGTAAAGTTCCTCATTTTTTCCGAGTACCACCGTATTGTCCTCTGGATTGACCTCTGAGACGTACATCGGCTGTGCAAAGGACAATCCAAGTCCCTTTCTCTGCCCGACTGTGTAGCGGATAATCCCTTTATGTCTGCCCAGAATTCTTCCCGCTCTGTCCACAAAATTCCCCTCCGGATAATGTTTCCCTGTGTACCGCTCAATAAAATCACCATATGTTCCGTTCTGCACAAAACAGATGTCCTGACTATCGTGTTTTCTCGCATTCACAAATCCTTCTCTCTGCGCAATCTCGCGTGTCTGGTGCTTCGTCATCTCTCCAAGCGGAAACAGAACATGTGCGAGCTGTTCTTGTGTCATCGAATACAGGACATAACTCTGGTCTTTCGACGCATCCACTGCTTTCTTCAACAGATACCGCCCTCTCTCCTGATCGTATGCAATCCGCGCATAATGTCCGGTCACAACATAGTCATAATCCAGTTCTTTTGCGCGCAGAAACAACTTTTCAAATTTTAAATATCGGTTGCAGTCGATACAAGGATTTGGCGTCATCCCATTCTCATAACTCTCCACAAACCGGTCCATCACTTCTTCCCGAAAGCGCTCTGAAAAGTTAAAAACATAGTAAGGCATGTGAAGCTGATTTGCGACACTTCTGGCGTCCTCCACATCATCGAGTGAGCAGCACGTATGCTCTCTCGAAATTCCAATCTCCTCATTGTGAAACAGCTTCATCGTGACTCCCATACACTCATATCCCTGCTCCTTCATCAAAAAAGCAGCGACGCTGGAATCTACCCCGCCGCTCATCGCAATCATCGCCCTTTTCATTCCATTTTCCTTATTCTCCATCTTCTTCATCTCCATTTTTATATAATATCGATCTATTTACTAGAGAATATAATACACAAAAGTGTTTTTCCTGTCAACGCCCAAAGGAAGGCTCTTGTGTTTCTGTTTCCATACTCTCTTCCGTGAATGTTGTGCTTTATCGACAACAGAAATTTTTCTGACAACTGTAAATAAAAAAAAGTCTTAAAAAGGGCTGCCAACGCTTCCGTCGACAGCCCTTTCGACTCCTCTTAAACCAGCCACACCATATAGATCAGCGTCAGACAAATTCCGATACAAACCAGCAAGAGTCCGAACGATAAGCTTCGCCCGATGATCTTGTTGTTCTCTTTGAATTCTTCGTTTTTCACCGCAAACAGATGTATATAATCTTTTTCTGACGGGTTTTTCCGATCCCAGGTATGGTTCTTGACACACTGGAAGAAATTCCAAACTCTTCCGCAGGTCACAGTAAACATATTTCCTTCTGGCAGCTCGTGCGGCAGCGGACTGTCGCGGTAAATCGTCTTTCTCAGTGCCACCACCGATAAATCTACCACACTGTCTGTCACTCTGCAGACTACCCCGAAGATTAGCGGAAGAAGTTTAAGAAGCACCGGACGGTAAATCAATTCTTCCATGTCAAGCCATTTCGGCCATACATTGATGTATCTTCGTGTTCCTTTTTCTTCTCTCTTCATCAACACTGTCCGGATCACCAGGAAATATACCAGCGCTCCGATGGCTATCGAGATCAAAGCACCTGACAGATTCTTGAGACTGAAGTAAGCAACGCTCTCTCCCGCCTCTTCCAGGTTCATCATCCCCTGTCCGAGTCGTGCCGCGCGATCCATGATGGTATGCGGCAGCAGTCCCCAAACAAACAGTACAACCGCACTTGCTGCCAGGGCAAAAGTACTCTCACTGTTCATGTATTTTTTCATATGGTCAAACTGGCGCTGTACGTTCTGGCTCTCATTCTGTTCGACAAAGATTGCCACATACAATTTTGTCATATACGCGACCGTCAGTCCTCCGCTGAAGAGGAACAGATATTCCACCGCGCGCATCACCCATCCGCCGCCGTACTCCAAAATACTTTCATGGAGCAGCGTCTTGCTGACATATCCTCCAAACAGCGGTATTCCCGCGATCGCCAGAGCACCTGCAAGGAAAATCGCTTTGAGCACAGGTTTCTTTCTGCCAAATCCGCGGATTTCGTTTAAATCCAGCGCGTGGGTATTCATGAAAATCACACCTGCCACCATAAAGAGGACAAGCTTGATCATCGAATGGTTGATCATATGCAGCAGGGTTCCGTGGACAGCGAGTGCATTTTCTTCTCCCAAAAGTCCCTGCATGCCCACGCCGACTAAGATAAATCCAATCTGCGACATCGAGGAGCATGCGAGCGTCCTCTTCAAATCGACAGAAAAGACGGCGAGCAGTGCGCCTCCCAGCATTGTCACAACACCAATTCCCAAAATCAGGCTTCCCCATGACGCATCACGTAGGAACAGATCACAACTGACAATCAGAATACCAAAAATTCCTGTCTTTGTCAGAATACCGGAAAGCAATGCGGAAGCAGGCGCCGGTGCCACTGGATGTGCTTTTGGAAGCCAGATATGCAGAGGAAAGGCACCTGCCTTTGCCCCGAAGCCTACAAGCAGACACGTTCCGGCTGCATAGAGCACTTTTTTGTTCTGGCACATGTTTGCTGCCTCAAGCAGCTCTGAGATCGCAAGTGTCCCTAATTCATGGTAGATCAGGAACACTCCCATCAGCATCACAAGTCCGCCAAACACAGCGACTGCAAGGTAAGTAGCTGCTGCCTTGAGAGACGCCTCATTTTCCTCCTGTGCCACCCAGACATAGGATGTAAATGACATGATCTCAAAGAAAATGAAGGTTGTGAACAGATCTGCCGACAGGAACACTCCCATCGTAGCTCCCAGGGTCAGCAAAAGGAACAGATAAAAGCGATTGCGGTTCTCGTGGTGTGTAAAATACTCTCTCGAAAAGATCGTCGTCATCATCCACATCAGAGAAGCAATGGTGCCATAGATCAGCCGAAAGCCATCCATCTTAAACGAAAGCCCCATGCCGCAGATTCCTGCCACATGGCACTGTGCGTATCCATCTGCATCCCCTGTGATCCCAAACACAATCGCCAGAATCAGCATAAGCACAAACTCGCTGATGGTCACAAAGTCTGCCACATAGTCGCGGCGCTTCTCATCTTTCCTTCCCATCATATAGCAAACGAGTGCGCCGAGGAACGGATAAAATACAAGGATTGCAAGAATGATATTTTCTCTCATCATCTGTTCCCCCTTCTACTGTATCTGCGCTGCGATCGATTCCAGCGCATGGATAACTGGTTCGGAATGTAATCCGAAATAAAACATTGCAATCACAAACAGCACCAGCGGCAAGATCATCATCCAGTTTGGATCTTTGATGCCATCCAGCTTGCTGTAGTCAAAATCTTTTCCCGGGAAAAAGGCGCGCACAGAGATCGTCATCATATAGATTGCGGTCAAGAGCGCTGAGACTAAAAGCGCTGCCACTCCCACAAATCCAAGCACCGTCCCACTGTTTACTGCTGCCTTTGCCAGATACCATTTGCTGACGAAACCACACAGTCCCGGAACTCCCATCAGGGCAAGACCTGAAATCGTAAAAATCACAAAAATCTTCGGCATCTTGCGCCCCAACCCATCCAGTTCATGGATATAGTGTTTTCCTGTCTTGTACATAATCGAACCCGCACAGAAAAACGAGCAGATCTTCATCACCGCATGGAAAATCATGTGTGCAAGCGCTCCCATCAGACCCAACGGTGTCATCAGCACAACGCCGAACAGAATATACGACAGGTTGCTGACCGTAGACCACGCGAGTCTTCTTTTAATATGCGTCTCCTTCAGTGCGCGGCTGCACCCGTACACGATCGTGATGATCACGAGCACCATCACCACGTTCTGCGCCCATGTGCCGCGCAGAAACTCTGTTCCAAAACTGTAGTATGTGACTCTCATGGTCGTGAAGGCCCCCGCCTTTACAACCGCCACCGCGTGCAAAAGTGCGGTGACTGGCGTCGGTGCTACACCTGCCTTTGGAAGCCACGAAGAAAACGGAAACATCGCTGCCTTTACGCTGAATCCACAGAAACACAACACATAGACAAACAACAAAATATTTTTCTTATCTCCCAGTCTTGAGATATCCAGTACTCCGCCCGGCGTAAAATCTGCTGTCGTTCCATATGTCAGGATGAAGATCATGCCGATAAACGCAAACGCTGCTCCTCCAAGCGAATAATAGAGATAGCTGCGGCTCGCCAGGATTGCCTCCCTTGAAAGCGTATGCATAATCAGTGGCAGTGTGACAAGGCTTAACACCTCATAGAAGCAGTACATTGTCACGATATCTTCCGAGAGTGCGATTCCCAGCGTCACGCCGTAAGTGATCACATAGAACATAAAGAAATATTTCTCATGACCTTCGTGTTTCATATACTCAAAAGAATACAGTGTGGCAAGCGGCCACAGAGCTGCCACGATCGCAGCAAACACCGTTCCCAGACCATCCAGCTGAAAACTCAGGCTCAGATTTCCAGTAAACCGCAGCAACACGCACGCTTCCTGCGGTTTGTTGAACAGCATCACAAACACAAGCAGTGAATTCAAGAGCACAATACTCTCAATATAAATTTCCATTTGAACCCTGTTTTTGTATGGGATTAAAGGAATCAAAACTCCGGCAAACATCGGAAGCAGCACAACAATTACCATGATACTTGCATTCATCTTCCTCTCCTCCTCTCTACATCACAGCTGCCGCGATGCGGCTGGCATAATCCGCAAGCGGTCCTGGAAAGATTCCTAAAAGTATCGTAAGTGCAGCAAATATAATCAATGGAATCAGCATCGCACACGATGGTTCTTTTTTTATGATCCCTGCTCCGTCTGCCTCTTTTCCCGGGAAAAATCCCTTCATCGTGATCGGAAGCAGATATCCTGCCGTCAAAAATGCGCTGATCAAAAGTATCACCGGTCCAAGCCATCCAAACACACCTGCCCCTGCCTCAAGTGCTCCCTCGGCAAGATACCATTTGCTGATGAAACCGCTCATTGGCGGTATACCGATCAGACCCAGTGAGACAATCGTATAGCACCAGAGTGTTTTCGGCATTTGTTTTCCAATTCCGGAAAGCTCATCCACTCGTGTCTTATTGCACTGGAACATGAAAATTCCTGCTGTCAAAAACAGCGCCGTCTTGATGAACGCGTGACATACGGTGTGCAGCAAAGCTCCTGTAAACGCAGTCGGTGACAACACCGAAAGTCCAAATAAAATGTACGAAATCTGGCTGACCGTCGAATATGCCAATCGTTTTTTCAGCACTTTCTCCCGGTATGCCAGCATCGATCCCATAAACACCGTCAAGAGTGTCAGTGTCATCCATGCCGTCTGCACCCATGTCCCGCGCAGGAAGTCAGCACCGACCATGTAATAGACAACACGGATAATCGCCAGGACACCTGACTTTACAATGATTCCAGAAAGCACTGCCGATGCCGGCGACGGTGCGACCGGATGTGCAGCCGGCAGCCATGCATGGAGCGGAAACATTCCTGCCTTCGCCCCAAAACCAATCAGCATCGCAAAGACTGCAATCAGCAGAACCGTCTGATGCTCCCCGACCAATGCCAGATTCAGCGATCCTCCTGCCGTAAAGTTCAAAGTATCACAGTACTGACTGAGGAAAAAAATTCCAAACAGCCCCAGGTATGCCCCGCACATAGAATAAAACAGATATTTCAGCGCCGCCATGATTGCTTCCCTGGAACCATTGTGGAGTACCAGCGGCATGGATGTCAACGTCATCAATTCATAAAACAGATACATCGTCACCAGATTTCCCGAGAAATCCAGCGCCACCAGAACCGCATACACAACCAGATAAAATCCAAAAAATCGTTTTTCTTCGCCTTCATGTTCCATATACACGAACGCATAGATTCCAGCCAAAACCCAGACAATCGTCACGATCGTCACAAACAGACTGCCGATCGCATCAATGTGGAAATACACTGGGATATCCTTCATCAGATAAAACAGTGTGACACTCTTATCACCCGTCCACGCCGCAATCAGCGCCAGAAGCGCTGAGACAATCAAGACAATCCCTGTGAAGATGTGAATCCCCAGACGCTCTTCTTCTGTCCTGAGGATCTGGCTCTGCAGCTGATTTTTTGCCTTCACCTGCACCTTTCCAGCAATCGCTCTCGACTTTTCGCTGACCTGCCGACCCACACGCTGCACGGATGGCAGCATCACTGGCTGATCTTTACCCGCATAATTCTCTTTTGGACCCTCTTTTTGCGTCCGTCTTTTCAATTCTTTTTTCTTATTTTTCTCTCGAATTTTGTCGCTGTCCGCAAGTCCAGAGCGCTTTACTGCCGCTCCAATCTTTATAAACAGATTTGTTTTTTTCTTTTCTCCTCCCAGATGTTCGCAAAAGGAAGAGACCAGCAGGATAATCACTGCAATCTCAGGCAAAAATACCGGTAATAAAATCAAACCATACAACACTTTCTCCTCCTACGCAAACATCCTAAGTCCCGTCTCAAACAGTGACACAATCGGTTTCGATCCCATTCCCAGTATCACATTTAATATAATAAAGCAGATCAGCGCCACTGATTTTGAAGGCTGATCTTTCATCGTGATGACGCGGAAATTTTTCTTCTCTGTGACACCTTTCTTCTCAGGAGTGTAGATACGGATCACTGTCTTCATAAAATAAACTGCATTCAGGATTGTACTGATCGCAAGTGCAATCAGAGTAGGCAACATTTTATGCAGACTCTCCACAGCTGCCTGACCGAACAAAAGCTTCGAGGTAAATCCCGAAAACATCGGAAAACCGACCATCGAGAGTGATCCGACTGTGAATGCCACTCCGGCAAGCTTGTTGCGGTATCCTGCGCCTGTCAAATCAAAGAAATTCGTGCTCTCGCCTGATGCATCGGTGACGCCGGAAGCTGCCACAAACAGCAGAGATTTCGTTGCCGTGTGCGAGACGATATGGTAGATACTGGCGATCACTCCCGCAGTCGTTCCCAGTCCAAACCCCATATAAATATAGCCGATCTGAGCCACAGAAGAATACGCTATCATCCTGCGGATGTTATTTTCCTTGATCGCACTGACAGATCCCATAATCATACCGATGATTCCAAATACAAACAAGACATTGATCACCTTGCTGTCTCTGACTGTGCTAAATCCGATCACGCGGTAGAAAATTTTTACCAGCAGAAAAATATATCCCTTAGAGACGAGGGAGGATAAAATCGCCGCCGATGACAGCGTAGAATATCCATATGCATCCGGAAGCCATGCGTGGAATGGAAACAGGGCACTCTTGATGGCGAGTCCCACCGACATCAGCGCCAGGGAAACCATAAGCGGAATGTGATACTCCTTTGTCATGTGTAGAATCTGAACCTGTTCCTTGATATTGCTCATAAGCAGTTGTCCGGTGATGTCGTACAAAAAGCAGATTCCAAGAAGCAAAAGTCCGGAGCCAAGCAAGCTCATGATCATATAGCGCGTCGCTGCCTCGATCGTTCGCCCATTCTGGCGAATCATGATCAGACCACATGCTGAAATGGTATTGATCTCCACAAATACGTATGCCGTGAAAATATCATTCGTGTAGATTAACGCCAGCAGAGAACACAAAAGCAGATTTACCATGACATAGTAAAGATTCTGTTTTCCCTCTTCAATCTCAATCTCTCGCTCACGCTCTCCTCCGATCATACACAAAAGCATAACTACGCAAAAAAACACTGCCATAAAACCTTCCAGAGCGCCGGCACGGATCTCGTTTCCCCACGGTGCCGGGAAATGTCCCATCGTGTACACATACGACTCACCTGTACTGATGACAAAGATAAGTACGGCCGCCGACATCAATCCGATGATGGTGATCACCGCAATGTTCACCCATTTGGCTTTCTTGCCGCTTAAGATCGAACAGAGCGGTCCCGAAAACAGCGACAGAACAATCGAGATAAAGGGGAAATTTTGAACAAATTCCATCACAATCCCTCCTTCTTCAGCTGTGTCGTAATTTTGTCAAGATCCAGCGTGTGGTATCTTCGGTACAAACGAATTGTCAGAGACAGCATCAGCGCTGTCACAGATACAGAAACCACGATACCCGTCAGAACCAGTCCACTTGGGATTGGATTGATGTAAGCCTCCACACTCTGGATACCATCCGTGACAATCGGAGCCTTTCTCCCTTCCACATAGCCCTTCAAGGCAAGAAACAGATACATTGCCGTGTCCATGATATTCAAACCGATAATCTTTTTAATCAGATTTTTCTGCAGCAGCAGATTAGAAAATCCGATTCCGAACAGAATCATTGCAACGGCCTCT
Source organism: Robinsoniella sp. (assembly GCA_022788205.1). GTDB lineage: Bacteria > Bacillota > Clostridia > Lachnospirales > Lachnospiraceae > JAGZHZ01. The sequence continues at coordinate 26,010 of JALEVQ010000076.1, forward strand.
TCATAATTGTTCAACAGATTTGCAAGATTCATATCAATATCCTCCTTTTCGGAACATAACATAGAAAGTATACATGGTTCCGGCCACGACACATCCGACACAGATATTCAAGAGCAGAATAAGTCCGCTGCTCAGAATAGCGCCCGGCGTTCCAAGTGGAATCACACTCTCGATGTGGTTCGCACCGGTATAAAATGAATAGCTTTTCGCAAGGCAATAGCACGCAAGTGCGCAGAAACTGATTTTCTTGTATGTCTTTGCCGTAAAGAACCGCTCTGTCTTGGCAAAACCAAAAGCATTCAGGTATAAGATCAGCCCTGCCCCGATCACAGCTCCGCCTGAAAATCCTCCTCCAGGTCCTAAATGTCCTCCGAGGATAATATAAATTCCAAAGATAAAAATCAGAGGCACCAGAAATCTCGCCACTGTCTGCAAAATAATATCATTTTTCGGCTCATAGATACGATCATTTTCCTCTGCAGACTCCACGCCGTTTTTTCCTTTTTTCTTGTCATTGCGTAGCAAAATCAGAACAGTGCATGTTGCAATAAACAATACATGGGATTCCCCTAAGGTATCGAATGCTCTGTAATCAAGAATCATTCCGGTGACAATATTCACCGCTCCTGTCTCCTGCAGACCATTCTCTATGTAGCGTGCTGCCACTTCATTGTTGACCGGATTATCCGGCTGTCCGATCGTCGGCAGATTCGAGACAGCGACGAGCAGAGTCAAGATCAGGACAACACAGAAAACTACGCTGAATATCTGATAGATCTTATGGAAAGTTCTCACTTCCGCGTTATGTTCCATATCGTAGATGCGCTCGTAAAGTTTCTTTTTCTCTTCTTTTCGGCTCTCGATGACATGTTTCTCTTCCTGAAATTCTTTCTGCGGTTTCATCTCCACAGTATCCAGGAACGGATCCTTCGTGCCATCCAGCCACTGCCTCAGGCGATAGGACCGTGTCTTTCGATACTGCTCTTCCGGTATTTTCTTACTCATCCTTCTCCTCTCCTTCCTCGTCGTCATCAGATTTCATCATTGCATGAATCTTTTTCAGCGTCAAAAAGAACAGAACGCTCGTGATTCCGGCCCCCACAGCTGCCTCCGTGATGGCAAGATCCGGAGATTCCAGCAAAATCCAGATGATCGACATAATTAAACTGTAAGACATATAGATCAAAATCGAATTCAAAAGATTTTTCGAGAGACTGACAGAGATCGCACATACCACCAGAAATCCCAGCAAAATATAGTGAAGTAATTCCATGTCACGCCTCCTTTTCTTTGGCAGAATCCGGATCTGTCACCACAGAACCTTCTGAATCTTCCAAGCTGTCTTCTATTTCAGGACTGTTTTCTGTCGCGTCATTTTCTCCCGTGTCAGCGCCTTTCTCAAGTTCTTTCAGCGTCACCCTGCGGTAATGTTTCTCTCCCTCTTCATCTGTCGTTACCTCCAGACGCGCAATCAAGTGCGAGGAAGTCGGCGAAGAAAACCACAAAAACACGATGACAAAAAACAATTTCAGAGAGGTAAAGTTAAATCCGCTCATGACAATCAGACCTAACAGTGAGAACCCTATTCCAAGCGTATCTCCCATCGCCGCCGCATGCATCCGGTTCAGCACATACTTAAACCGGAACACACCGATCATCTCGATCGCAAAAATTCCCAGCCCGAACAGCAGCAATCCTGCGCCGACCAAAAAACGAATCCACTCAAACGCTGCCATTCTTTTTCTCCTCCTCTTCTTTTTTCTCGCGATAAACTCCCATATATACCTTGGTCAGAACAATCACGGCAAGAAAACTGAGCATCGCATAGATCAGGCAGATATCCGCAAGATACCCCTCCTCCAGCATCAGGGCAAGGATTGCAATGATGACCATGACCATGGTACCCATCATGTTCACGGCGACAATACGGTCTGCAATTCTAGGACCAATGATTGCGCGAACCAGACACAGCATCAGCATAATTGCCAGAAAAACCAGAACAATGGTAAAAAATGTATAGTATGTCTGTTCCAAACCTGGTACTCCTCTTCCCATTTTTTCTCCTCCTTCTCAATCTTTTTCCATATCAGAAAGCAGTTTTACAAACACAGAGTCATCCATTCCCTCGGCAAGACTTTCATCGAGACAGTGGACGACATATTCGGAACCTTCCATCGTGACCGTGATGGTTCCTGGCGTCAGCGTAATCGCATTTGCCAGCAGTGCCCGACCGACCGGAGTTTTCATATCAGACTGGAAACTGACCAGCACCGGCTCCACTTCCTCCTTCTCTGTAAGGATCAAATGAATAGCGGTAAAATTCGCTTTCACAATCTCCTTGATCAGAACGCCGCAATAATGCAGGAACTTAAAACAGTTTCGGATTACTCTTTTCTCTTTCTGGATACTGTAATCCATAAACTTGCAAGTAAATGCAAAAACCACTGCTGCAATTACCAGCCCAAACAGGCAGATTTCCAGTGTAATCTTCCCATTAAAAATCACCCACAATATAAAATACAGCAGATACATGTTCTTCTTCCTCCTTCTTCTCAAGTTCTTATTTTTGAAGCTGGCGGGTACAAAATACAGCTCCAAAGCTTTTCTTATTTTAACTCATTCTTTTTCATTCGTCCAGCATTGGAAAAAAGAAAAAGCAGAACGCGCCCGCTACACGTTCTGCTTTCTATAATACCGAATCGATTAACTTTTTTGTGTATTCTTCTTTGGGATGATTGATCACCTCGTCTGGTGTTCCTTGCTCTACAACCTTTCCCTGGTGCA